>JBIKVO010000386.1:0-3343 GCA_044356795.1 Caulobacterales bacterium | reverse complement strand
GTGCAGCTTCGCGCAGCGGCGCCGGTTTGGGTTTTGGCGCCTGTGGCGGCGGCGTGATTGGCGCCGGTGCGGTCACCGCAACTTGCGGCGCCGCGGCCACAGGAGCAGACGAGGGCGCAGCCGGCGCCGGTGAACGCAGCGAAGTTACTGTTGCGCCTGGCGCGAGGCCGGATTGGCCGGGGGGACGTTTGCCGAACATGGTGCGCTCACCGCCTTAAGAAGGGCAGCTTGTCAAGAATCGACGCGGACTTTTGGGCCTGCGGTGCGCGCCCACTGAGAACGTTCGCCAGCATATCCATCGCTTCAGCGCTGCGCGAGGGGGCGCCGATTTCCGCCAGCATCTGGCCATTATTGGCCGCCAGACCGAAGACGGCCGGCTCAAACGGAATGACAGCCGACAAAGGGCAGCCGAGTGCTTCGCCGAAATCCTTTGCCGGAATTTCAGGACGCTTTGCGATGCCAGTCATGTTCAACACGACATGCGGCGGTGCATCGTTTCTGCGCAGGCGCTCAAGCCGTTCGAGCATGTTTTTCGCGTTGCGCAGACTTGCCAATTCGGGCGTTGCGACAAGCACGATGGCGTCTGATGAGACCAGCGTATCGCGCACCCAATGCGTCCACATGTGCGGCAGGTCAAGGACAACGAAAGGTGCGGTGCGTCGCACAGCATCAATCAAAACCTCATAGGCCTCCGCATCGAACTCGAAATCACGATCGAGACTGCCGGGCGCTGAAAAGATCAGCAGTCGTTCCGTTTGGCGCACCAGCAAGCGATCGAGAAAGATTGGGTCGACGCGATCGGGGGCGCCCAGGGCATCCGCAACCGTTTGCGAAGGGCCCTGATTGAAGTCGAGCGCGGCCGTTCCAAAAGGAACATCGAGATCAACCAGCGTTGTGTTGGCGCCACACCGCTCAGCAAGCGTCCACGACAAATTGTGCGCGATGGTGGAGGCTCCAACGCCGCCTTTGGCGCCGATCACACTGACAAGCCGACCGGAAAAAGGGCGGTCAGGATTGGTGTAGAGCACCCCAATTGTTCGACACAAATCAATGGGATCAATCGGGCCAACCATATATTCACTGACGCCGCGCGCCATCAATTCGCGATACAGCGTAATATCATTGGCTGCACCGATGATGATGACTTTTGTGCTCTCATCAACATGTTCGGCGAGACGGTCGAGCTGGCGCAGAAGTGTCGCGGGGGGCGCCACGGTGTCAAGAATCAGCAGGTCAGGGCTGCGCTGCGACGCCAGCCGCGTGAGCGCCGCGTCAACGCCGCCGAGTTCTACCGTCACCGTCGCTTTCGCCAGGCGGCGATCGCGGGCCGACACCGAGATCGCACGCGCGGTTTCACTGCGATCACAGCTTGCGTGAATGGTGATGCACGGCGCAGGTTGATCAGCGGCTGCATGTGTGGCCTTTGCCATTGCTCCTGCGCCCGCGGCCTGTGGCGCCAAGTCCGCGATGTGCGCCTGGTCGAAGGCGGGATCGGCCAGATCAATCATCTCCACCGTCTCAAGCGGAAATTCCTCATTGACATCGAGCGACATCGCGTCATCCGATTCGCTGTCTGACCAGTCGACGGTCGGGGGAGAATGGCGCATTGGATTGCCCTATTGAATGGCGTTGGAAACGGAGACGCGCTCGTCGTCCGATCGGTTGGCGTGAGTTTGCTGGCCCTTGCGGAAAGCGTCGATCACAACGGCGCGTCGTCCGGCATCGCGGGAATCTTCCGTACGCGGTCCAAGCAGGTCTGCCGGATCGTCAATCATGGCGGCAAGATTGGCCTGGACTGCGCAACCAAAGCTCGACCAGGGACCGTTGGTCGATACATTCGACAAGTCTTGCGACCATAAGGGCGCACAGTCTGGGGCCTGGGCGTCAAAACGCGTATAGGTCAGAATAATGGGCGCCGCGTCGGCGTCGGCGCTGTCTTTCGCGTCATAAGTGGAGCCCGCAACCGCAGCGAACGGCACGCCAACGCTTGCCAATTGCAGGCGCACAGCCTGGGCCAGGCGCGCCGCGCTATCGGCATTCGGCGAGCCTGATGGCGTGGACAAAACCAGTGCGCCATGCCCATGGCGGATAAACCCGCGTGCAAAGGCCAAAAGGCGCTGTTTGCTCGGTTCGTCCAAATTCGGATCGCCGCGCTCGACAGCGATTTCCAGTTTCTCCGCACCCTGCATCACAAGAATTTTGTGACGATCTGTTGGCGAAGCGAGATTGGCGTCGGCGGGCGCTTCTGGGCGACCGGCGCATGCCGTAATTCCTCCGGCAATCAGGAGAGCCAGGGCGGCGATGCGTGAAGATCGGTTCGACATCGGTCTTTCCTTAGTTCAGCACGTGCCCATGAGGACCATTCAGCCGACCTTGCGGGGATTGCCCGGTCGGGGCTGCGTAGATCGCGTTCAGTCGGCCATTGAGCAGTGTTTCGGTTTCATTGGCGTTACGGAATCCGTCAGCTGGGCTGCGCATCGCACCGGGTGCGCCGGCCTTGACCAGATAGGGCGTCACCAAAATCACGAGTTCGGTTTCATTGTTGATGAAATCGCGTGAGCGGAACAGCGACCCAAACACCGGCAAGTCCTTGGCGCCGGGAATACCTTCAATTGCCTGGCGGGTGCGTTCCTGGATCAAGCCCGCCATCATGATGGCGCCGCCGGACGGCATCTCAACAGTGGTTTCTGCACGGCGCACCTGCAGCGCCGGGATCGTCAAACCACGGATGATTTGGCGCTGATTGTTGGCGTCAATGAACGTGGTGTCGCCGGTGGAGAAGGCGCCTTCAGAAGTCAGCTCGCTCACTTCCGTCGACAACTTGATGGAGATGCGACCGCCCGATAAAACAACCGGCGTAAAAGCGAGACCAACACCGAACGGTTTGAACTCGACAGATACCTTGCCGTCGTCCTGTTGCACGGGCACTGGAAATTCGCCACCGGCAAGGAATTTTGCGGCTTCACCGGAAATCGCGGTCAAATTTGGCTCCGCCAGAACACGCAGCAGGCCAACACGTTCGAATGCTTCGATCGTTGCGTCGATGCGATCATTGGCCACCGTGCGGCCGGGGCCGAAGGTGAATTGATTAAACGGTTGGCTTGGCGGATTGGCTGGCGAGAATGCAAATCCGCCAACGCCAGCCAATCGTGGATCGAGCTGGGCGGCATTAGCAAAAGTTGACGGGTCTACGCCGGCAAACAGACTACCCGTGGCCAAGGTTTGCGGAACAAGCACATTGTCCACAACGCCGCCGCCAGCGTTCAACCCGCCCAATGAGCGGCCCGCGATCGAATATCCGTTTTGCGTCGCGACACGAACAAAGGTGTCTTCCGGCAGGAAT
>JBIKVO010000385.1:0-3348 GCA_044356795.1 Caulobacterales bacterium | reverse complement strand
TCGAAAGCCTTGTCGATCACGCGAAGCTGCGATGGCGCATTGAACGCGACTATCAGGAACTGAAACAGGAAATCGGACTGTCTCACTATGAAGGGCGAGGTTGGCGCGGCTTTCACCATCACGCCGCGCTCTGCATCGCCGCCTACGGCTTCCTGATCTCCGAACGGGAGACGATTCCCCCCTCAGGACCTCGCTTCGACCTCAGACGCCCGTCGTCTGCCATGTCCGAGAACCGACGACCCCGAGGCGCTGCCAATATGGACAGCGCGACACGTGGCGGGCTCAAGTGCAACGGTCAGACAGATTGAGTATCGCCCTGGCGCGGTCACTGGATAGATGTCCATGTTGCGCGGTACACAGACGAAATAATCCAACAGCCACTTTATGACTTAGTAGTACTAAATCGCTGTCGCGCCGCCATCAATCACGAACGTCTGCCCGGTGGTGAAGGCGCCAGCCTTGGCGCTCAAAAACACCGCCATGCCGGCGATTTCATCTGGCTGGCCGATGCGCTTCAGGCAGGAATGCGCCGTCGCCTGCTTCAGGATTTCCGGGTTCTCCCACAGCGCGCGGGCAAAATCCGTCTGCACCAGACCCGGAGCAATCGTGTTCACGCGCACGCCGTCGCCGCCGAATTCCAGCGCCAGATTGCGCGCCATCTGCATGTCGGCGGCTTTCGAGATGTTATAGGCGCCGATCACATTGGTGCCCTTCAGCCCGCCAATCGAGGAGATGATGGTGATCGCGCCGTCTTTGCGCGTCTGCATTTCCGGCGCCACCATCGAAATCAACCAGTGATTGGAGATGATGTTGTTCTGTAGGATTTTGGTGAAGGCGTCGTCGGAGATGCCGGCCGCCGGCCCGAAATAAGGATTGGAAGCGGCGTTGCACACCAGGATGTGGATGTCACCCAATTGTCGGTGCGTCTCATCGACGAGGTGCTGCAAAGCGCCTTTGTCGGCGATATTGGCCGGGATTGCGATTGCTGCTTTGCGCCCGACGGCGGCGTTGATCTCGCTGGCGGCGGCCTCGCACGCGCCGGCCTTGCGCGATGAGATCACAACCGAGGCCCCATGTTCAGCGAGCCGATGGGCAATCGCTTTGCCGATACCCTTGGAAGAGCCTGTGATGATGGCGGTTTTTCCGGTGAGATCAAACAGGCTCGACATCGGCGTTTCCTTGCGGTTGTTGGTGATATTGGGCGCCACCTTGGCCGCGGCGCACGGGCTGGTCAATCGCGGTCAAAGGCCATAACGCGCCCACAAGGCGCGCGCCTCTAGCTGGGCGATGGCGCAAGCAGCGGCATCCGCCGCAGCGCCAGCAAAGAGCCGCGACAGGAGGCCCGGTTTTTGCAGCTTGATCGGCTTCAGTTTGACGCTGTCGCCATAACGCTCCGCCAGTACGGTGTGCAGCGCGCCCACACCGTCCGCAAGGCCCAGCGAAACCGCGTGCGCGCCGATGAAGATTTCGCCTTCAAACATGAGCGGATCGGGATGCAATCTGGCGCCGCGCCGCGCTTTGACATGGGCGATAAACACCTGATGCAGCTCGTCGAGCTTGGCTTTCCAGCGGGCAACCTGTTCGGCGTCTTCGGCGCGAAACGGATCAAGCTGCGATTTGGTGGTCCCCGCAGTATAGACGCGTCGCTCAACGCCAAGCCGCGCGATCGCATCCTGCAAGCCAAAGCTGGCGCTGATCACGCCGATCGATCCCACGATCGAGGTTTCATCGACGATGATCTCATCCGCCGCGCACGCCAGCCAATATCCGCCCGAAGCCGCCACATCCTCGATGAAAGCTACGACCGGCTTTTTCTTGTCCTGCGACAATTGCCGGATGCGTTTGCCAATCAATGACGATTGCACCGGCGATCCGCCCGGCGAATTGATCACCAGCGCAACGCATGGGGCCTTCTTCATGTCGAAGGCCGCTTTCAGCGCCGGTTCAATGCCGGCCAGAGACAGCGTTTTGCCGGGGCCGATGGCGTCTGCCGCGATCACGCCGTCGAGCCGGACAACGGGTATCGTTTTCGCCATGATTACGCGCCCAGCTTGTACGGGCCGCCCTTATGCAGGGCGCGCTGATAGGCGTCGCGCGCACGCATGCGCGCCAGATACAGATCAAGCTTGGGATAAGCGGCGATGGCGCGGGCGGCTTCTGCGGCTTCGAGAACAAATGTGAGTTGCACATCCGCCGCCGTGAAGCCGGTTTCGCACGCAAACGGAAAATGAGAAAAATGCATATCCATAAAGCGCAAATGATTGGTGATTTCACTCTCGATGCGTGGATGCAGCGGTTTGCCCGCTTCCCCCAGAAAGCCCACATACAAGCGTAAAAGGAAGGGTAACATCGCAGAGCCCTCCGCGAAATGCATCCACTGCAGATACTGCAACGCCGCCGACGTTCCCGCAGCCGGCTTCAATGCGCCGGCCCCATAAGTCTCTACCAGATAATCCAGGATCGCCCCGCTTTCGATAATGGGCAGGCCGCCGGTGCGATCGTCCTGAATGACGGGTGATTTGCCAAGCGGATGGATCGCGCGCAGCGATTCCGGCGCCAGGCGCGTCATCGGATCACGTTGATGGTGAGCGATTTCATACGAAAGGCCCAATTCCTCCAGAAGCCATAAAACGCGCTGCGAGCGGGAATTGTTGAGGTGGTGCACCGTGATCATATTGAGCGTCTCCTTCAGGCGAGCGCCGCCATGACATAGCGCGCATGCGCGCCGTCTTCATCGAGCGTTGCTTGTATTTTTTCCAGATTAAGCATGTTGCCGTCGCGCAGGCCTTCACCATGCACGCCGGACGCTATGAACAGACAGTCTAGCCGTTCGCGGTTCGCGCCAAGCACATCGGTGCTCACCCCATCGCCCACACACAAAATGCGCGCGCGTTCAAAGCCTGGGCGCAGCTGCGCCAAATCCTCAAAAGCGAGGCGATAGATCGGCGCATGCGGCTTGCCCGCCAGCACCACCGCACCGCCCATTGCCGCATAAACATCCGCCACCGCGCCCGCACACCATATCAGGCGCGATCCCACCCGCACCACGCGGTCCGGGTTGGCGCACAGCAAGGGTAGGCCGCGGGCCGCCGCCGGCGCCAGGCGCGCGCGATAAGCATCGGGATGCTCCGTCAATGGATCATCAAGGCCCGACATCGCAACAAACTGCGCCTCGTCCCAGCGATCGGTCTCACGGAGGTTCAAGCCGCTCCAGAGGCTATTGTCATCGGGCGGTCCGATTCGCACATACGGCCCAGGCGCGCGGACCGCGAGTTCCGCACGGATCGCATCGCCACTGGTGACAACCGCATCAAAGCACGCGTCACTCACGCCCAGTCGCGCCAGTTG
>JBIKVO010000384.1:0-3349 GCA_044356795.1 Caulobacterales bacterium | reverse complement strand
CAATTGAAAGCGTTCAATTGGGTGACGTGGTACGGCGGCAAATTTTCTACCAGTGAAAAGCGCGGCGTATTCATGGACACCGCCCTTGAGATCGCGCCAAGCGATTGCTGGCGCTGGCACTTGTTGGCGAATGCGCCTGAAAGCAGCGACGCGGCCTTCACCTGGGAGCAATTCCAGGCGGGCGTGAATGCCGACCTGGCCAATGTGTTCGGCAACTTCATCAATCGGATCACCCGCTTTTGCGCCGCAAAATTTGACGCAACCATCCCAGCGGACGCAGCGCCGGGCGCGCTTGAAGCCGCATTGCTGGCCGATGTGCGCGCCCGCGTCGCTGCGATTACGGGGCTGCACGCGCAGATGGAGTTTCGCAAGGCCGCTGCCGAAACCCGCGCCCTGTGGGTGGCAGGCAACGAGTATCTGCAAAAAGCCGCGCCCTGGACCGCCATCAAGACAGACCCTGCCGCCGCCGCTGTCGGCGTGCGCATCGGGCTTAATCTTGCGGTGCTGTTTGCCATCATATCGACGCCATTCATCCCGGATGCGGCGGGACGCGTGCTTGATGCGTTGGGGATTGGCCCGCAGGCCCGCGCCTGGCCCGACGCCGACAGCCCCGGCCTGCTGGATCGGTTGGCCCCCGGCGCGCCGATGGCGGCCCCAGATGTCTTGTTCGCCAAGATCGAAGACGCCCAGGTCGCGGAATGGACGGCTCGTTTCGGCGGCGGCTGACCACCGACACCCAACGCGGGAAGCGGCTTGCATCACGCCGCTATCCCGGCGAAGGGACATGAGGGCAGGTGAGCGAGAAGCGCTCTTACGAAGGACGTGTGATGCGTCGACAAGTCAATCGTTTCGCCGCCTTGGCGACAGTTCTGGCTTTGGGCGGCTTGAGCATAAGCGGCATGGCGGTGTGGTCGCACGCCGCCGAACCCACCTTGCGCGGGGCCCCCGAAGACGAGCCTCCACCCGCACAAACACCACCCTGGCCGCAGGGCTATGAGACGCCAACGCCCGCGCCGCCGCCCTGGTCTGTCCCGGCTGCGCCGTCGGTTGTTGCGCCGTCCCGTGTGGGGCAGTCCGGCACCGCGTTGCCGGCGATGACCGCGCCGCTGCCCGCGGCGCCCGCTGTGGCCCCAGCGCGCAGGCCGGTAGCGGCGCCCCTGATTCCATCAGGCCGACGAATCGATGGCCCCACCGGCCGCCCGGTCCAGGCCTTACCCCCAGCGCCTAGCCAATCGCCCAGCCCGTTGCCGCAGCGTCCCGCCACACCGGCGGCGACAGCAGCCCCGTCCACCGTGCCCGACATGGCGCCAGCCCGCCCAGCGCCGCCAGTGCTCGCCCCGCCGCCCGCGATGCCCGCGACACCCGCTGCCGCCATATCGCGGCCGGGCCCGGATCTGACGCGCACGCTGCGGACGCCGATTGTGTTCGCCTCAAGCGCTGAGGGTCTTGATCGGCTGGCCCTGTCGGGCGAAGGCGGGCTGTGTGTGGCCGCGCGCAATGGGCTTGGCCCACCGTTGGAAGTGGGCGGTCGGCCGGCGGTGCTGGCCTCCTGCGGCCCGACCACCGCACCGGTGGCGCTCGTCGACGGGGCCTTGCTGGCGGGCGCCAACCGCAGCCACCAGCTTGTCCCGATTGCGGCGCCCGCGACCGGTTGCCGGATGATTGATATCCTCAGCGGGATGCGGCGCAACCTGATCGGCGTTTGCACCCAGCCCTATGACAGCGCAAGCGGCTTCGACGAAACCTTAAGCCCGCCCGGTTGGGCGCACATTGTGGCGCAAACGCCGGCGCCGGGCGTGGTTTATGGGCCGGGGGCCCTGTTGATGGTTGCGCCGATTGGCCCGGAAAATCCGCTGGCCCAGGCGTTTGTCCATGATCAACAGGCCGGCGTCATCCGGGTTTTGGGGACGGATCTGTGCCTGGCGACCCCGCCGGGCGATGCCACCGCGGGGGCCCCAATCATGCTGCGCCGCTGCACAGAGGCCGGGTCCTTCGGGTTTCGGATGGGCGGGTAAGGGCCGCCGTCAAAGGCGCCGCTGACGCACCGCATACAGCGCGATCGCGGTCGCTGCCGCCACATTCAGGCTTTCCACCGCCGCGCTGATCGGGATGCGCACCCGCCGCTCGCAGCGCGCCGCCACCAGATCGCGCAGGCCCTTGCCCTCCGCCCCGATCACCAGCGCGATCGGGCGGGGGTCATCGAGGGCCGCTTCCAAGGCGAGGTCGCTTTCACCCTCCAGCGCCAGGGTCAGATAGCCGAGATCGGCCAACGCCTCGACACTGCGGGCGATGTTGACCACCCGGGCAGCGGGCACGAGCTCCAACGCGCCAACGGCGGCTTTGGCCACAACGCCCGTGAGCGGGGCGGACTTGCGATCCTGCACAATCACGCCGCGGGCCTCAAACGCGGCGGCGGCGCGAAACACCGCACCGACATTTTGCGGATCGGTCACGCTATCGAGCACCAGGATGGGGCGGGTGTCGAGGGGGGCTGCAAGGTCCTCCAGGCTGCGCTCAGGCAGGGGACGCACGCGGGCAGCGAGGCCCTGATGCACAGCACCCGCCGGCAAAAGCGCATCGAGGGCGTCCGGCTCCACCGCCTCATGCGCGATGCCGGCGCCAAGGCGGGCGCCGGCATTGCGTGTGGCCAGCAGCCGCTCCACAATCCGATACGGGTTGGCGAGCGCGGCCAGAACAGGGTGGACGCCCCACAGCCAATGCGGGCCATCCTCACGCTCGGGCTCGTCCCGGCGGCCGGCGGGGCGGCGGAACTGATCCTTAGTTTGGCGGTTGCGCGCTGGGGGCTTGAGTGGGCCCTGCCTTGTCACTATACACCCCATCTTTCCTGGTCTGCCCGTCATAGCGGGTGATGGTCGGGGCGAGAAGCGCTGCGGTGTAACACCCGCACCCGTCGATCGCGATGGAAGGGTGGCCGAGTGGCTAAAGGCAGCAGACTGTAAATCTGCCCGCGAGAGCGTACGCTGGTTCGAATCCAGCCCCTTCCACCAGTTGTCGCCTGGTTTGCGGGCTTAGGCTGGGCTATTTGGCTTCGGCTGCGAAAGGCCGGTGAAGGGGCATGATCGCAAAACCTCGCCTGATCGACGCCAATGGCTGTCGTTTGCGTGCGCTGGTCGCGGGCGAGGGCCCGCTTGTGTTGATGATCCACGGCTTTCCAGAGAGTTGGTATTCGTGGCGCCATCAGATCGGCCCGATCGCGCAGGCCGGGTTCACCGCCTGCGCCATCGATGTGCGCGGTTATGGCGGCTCCGATAAGCCGCACCCGGTCTCGGCCTACGATATCGAAGCGCTGATCGGTGATGTTGTGGGCGTGATCGAAGCGCTGTCCCCG
>JBIKVO010000383.1:0-3350 GCA_044356795.1 Caulobacterales bacterium | reverse complement strand
TCGTGGCCGACGGCCAGAACATGTTCATCCATACCGGCCTGATCATGGCCGCGCGGAACGCCAACGAACTCAAAGGCGTGATCGCCCACGAGACCGGCCACATTGCAGGCGGCCATCTGGCCCGCACCCGCGACGCCATCCAGCAGGCGCAGATGCCCGGCCTGTTGACGATGGGCCTTGGCATCCTCGCCATCGCTGCCGGCGAACCCACCGCCGGCGCGGCGCTGATCACCGGCTCTGGCCAGATCTCCATGGGCGCGTTTGTGGAATTCTTCTCCCGCGCACAGGAATCGTCCGCCGACCAAGCGGCGATCACCTATCTCGACGCCACCGGCCAATCTGGCCGTGGCCTGCTCGACTTCGCAGACCGCCAATTCCGCTACAATGAAATGCTGTCGATCAATCGGGCGCCGCCTTGGATGCGCACCCATCCCCTCTGGAGCGACCGGATTCAGGCCCTGCGGGTGCGGGTGAACGCCTCCCAATTTGTCAATGCGCCAGAACCTGCAGGCGATGCCGAGCGGTTTGCGATGATGCAGGCCAAGCTGTTTGGCTATCTGGAATCGCCGCCCTCCACCTTGCGCCGCTATCCCAGCACCGACACCTCCAAGCCCGCCCGCTACGCCCGCGCCATCGCCGCCATGCGCGACAGCCGCCTTGCCGACGCCCTGCGGGAGGCGCGCGCCCTGCTGAGCGAAGATCCCGCCAATCCCTTTTTCATGGAATTGTCGGGCGAGATCGCCCTGGAAATGAGCGATCCCAAAACCGCCGTCGATTATCACCGCCAGGCGCTGGCCCTGCGCCCCAACGACGCCCTGATG
Source organism: Caulobacterales bacterium (assembly GCA_044356795.1). Lineage (GTDB taxonomy): Bacteria > Pseudomonadota > Alphaproteobacteria > Caulobacterales > Aquidulcibacteraceae > JBIKVO01. The sequence goes on along the minus strand of JBIKVO010000383.1, from coordinate 2,529 downwards.
CGGATCAACCTCGCCCGCGCCCTGCTCGCCCCGGCCCAGAATGCCGGCGTCGAAGAGGCGATCTTGCATCTGCAACGCGCCGGCGTGATTGAGCCAAACAACACCGCCGCCTGGTCGCTGATCAGCCAAGCCTATGACCGGATGGGCCAGCCCGGCCTTGCCCAATTGTCACAGGCTGAACTGCGCTATGCGATCGGCGACTTTGCCGGCGCCGTCTCGTTTGCGACCCGGGCGCGCGATGGATTGTCCCGGGGGACGCCAGCCTTCACCCGCGCGGCCGATATCTTAACGCTTTCCCGCACAATGATGTCTGCACGGGAGCGCCGCGGCGGATAAGAGCGCCTGCCCCTTTGCCTTCGACGGGTTTTGGCGTCATGGGCGAATGACCACCTGTCATCATGACCGCGACCGGCGCGGTCAATCGGAGAACCTGATGATGCAGAACGCAATCGCTTCCGGCTTTTTTGGGCTTTGCCTGTCTGTTTTGGCGCTTGCCGGATGCTCTGCCCCCGCAAGCCGCGCGCCAGGAGCGCCCCCCCTGACCGCCGATGAGCAAAAGATCGGCGAGGTGGTGCGCAAATATCTGCTCGCCAATCCCGAAGTGCTGGATGAGGTGGCCGTGATGCGCGCCCGCCAACTCGCGGAAGGCGATGGCCGCGACTTCGCCATTGGCCCGGCAAACGCGCCGGTGACGGTCGTTGAATTCATGGATTATGGCTGCTCGGCCTGCCATGCGGCGATGGATTGGGTGATCCAAGCGCAAAAGAAACATGGCGACAAAGTGCGCGTCGTGTTTGTTGATCTGCCGGTCGTGACACGGTTTAGCGAAGAGGCCGCCCGCGCAGCACTGGCGGCCAAAGCGCAGGACAAATACTTCACGCTGCACCAGGCGATGATGCGCTTTCAGGGCCCACTGACGACCGATGTGATCAATGACATCGCGCGCAAGGCGGGCATCGATGTGGCGCGCATGCGCCGCGATATGGCCAGCGCCGACATCAGCCAGCACATCAACGCCAACCGCGATCGTGCGCGCAAGCTGGGCATTGAGGGCACACCGGCTTTCAAGATCAATGGAGTCGCGGTGCCGGGCTTCAGCCCGAGTGAATTGGATCGCACCGTCGAAGAGCAATTGAAGGCGGCTGGGGCATGACGGGTGCGGCGTGTCGCGCGCCGATCGCGCAGGGGTTGAGGTCAATGCAGGGCCGTCCTGGCTGACGTTTCGAGCAGCACAAAAGGCGCCGGGCTTGGGGCGCCGGCGGGCTGACAATCCAATGGGCTGACAATCCAATGGGCTGACAATCCGACGGGCTGACAATCCAATGGGCGGACAATCCGACGGATCGAGGAGCCGTGCTCGGTGACGTCGAGACGGCGCGGACAGGGGATCGTCTGCGCACGAATCATCGGTGCACAGACGCTGTGTCCGACGGTGACTGTCATCGCGACGCACGCGAACCACACACGGTTTTCAAGCTTGCCGCGGCGCGTGTTCGCGGATGGCGCGCGCGTTGCGGCAAGAGAGGGCGCAGGGCGTGCCTTGCGCGCAATATGCAGGTGCTGCGACCTCGATCGGAAAGATCGGGTTATTGCGCTTTGATCGTGCCGCTGACCGCCCCCTCAGTCTCGCTGCGCCCGACAGCCTGCTCCGCTTCGCTCCGCCTTCTCCGCGGCAATCGCTGCCGTGCAGCGATTGCTGACCGCTCCGAAGCCCGCTGCAGGAGGACGGGGTGTTGAAGCGCTTGCGGGGATCTGGCCATCAACCACCACGCACCGCCCCTCCTCCATCGCAGGGCGCTTTGGAGCGAAATGGTTGCGCACGGTGCAAGACGCTCAATGCCCCCGTTCGCAAACCAAGAAACGTCGCCGCGGTCATCGCAAACGCGTTGAACCGCGATAGGATTTGACGTTTCCTCCACCCCATCACACTGAGTTCTGAAGTGCGCGTTCTGCCCAGCTCCAGATTGTCTTTCATTCGGTCAGGCACGTGGATTTGGTTGCAGCCTTCCTTGCGTGTTCACGCTCATGAACGCATGGGTTCCCGAGCAGCATGTCCTGACAGCAACACTGTCCGGCGCCGATGCACTCACCCATCGGCATCATCGCAAAAGCAGCACATGTGCGGCATGCATCTGTACCTATCATCTATACCCATGTTTCGCCCCATCCTTCAGCGGCGAAGACCCCGTTTGGCGCTCGCCATCATGATCGCGACGATGCTCGCGTTCGTTGTTGTCACGATGCGCGTCGACGGTGCGATTTTTGTTTTCCTTCCGACCTTCAGCTGGTTGTGCTTTTTCTTCTTGCCTGGCGGGTGGATTGCACACCAGCCGCCGTTCATGGACAAGCGATCGAGATTGATCACGACGGCCATGAACGCCGCAAGTGTTTGTCCGGCTGCCTCTGTAGCCTTCCAGCCCGCTGGACTGTTGGCTCTTTTTTCGATGAAGGTTGGTTTGATTTCGCTTGCACTCTTGGCCGCCCGTGAGTGCGGCGATGCGCATTGGCGACGATGTTGGGATGATCAAT
>JBIKVO010000381.1:0-3362 GCA_044356795.1 Caulobacterales bacterium | reverse complement strand
GCACCGGATCCAGCAGCGATCCGCAATGATCGCATTGGTCGCCGCGGGCTTTGTCATAGCCGCAAACCGGGCACGTCCCTTCAACATAGCGATCCGGCAGAAAGCGCCCATCGGCGTTGGAGTAAAGCTGCTTGGTGGTGCGCTCTTCAATCAGGCCGGCGGCTTCCAGCGCTTCGGCAAAATGCTGTGTCAGACGGTGATTGGGTGGGTTGGAGGTGCGCCCGAACCAGTCGAACGACAGACCAAAGCGGGCGCCCAGGTCCTTTTGGATTGTGTGATAGCGATCACAATAGGCCTGCGTCGAAAGCCCGTCTTCGGCCGCCGCCAGTTCCGCTGGCGTGCCGTGTTCATCGGTGGCGCAAATGAACAAGACCTCATGGCCCTGCATTCGGCGAAAACGAGCGTGCACATCGGCCGGCAGCATCGAGCCGGTCAGATTGCCGAGATGCTTGACGCCATTGATGTATGGCAGCGCAGACGTGATCAGATAACGGGCCATTGTGCACTCAAAAGCAGAGCGCGCATGTAGGCTGCGGGGTGCACGATGTGCAAGCCCGCAGCCAGAAACGCGTCATGCGTTCGGGTTCGCCTTGAACTGCTCATAGGCTTGACGCAGCAGGCGGCCATACTTTTCCACCTGCCCCGGCCCGTTATAGACGCGGGCAAACCCCTCCCAATCCAGGCGCTGCATCTCATCGATCAGGCCCTGGCTGCGGATAAACGCCTCCCAGGCGCGCAATTGGCGTTCTTCAGAAATCGTGAGTTCCTGCACCAGCGCGCTGGCGCTGGCGAAACCGCAGGGCGCAAAGTTGAAGCCCATGATCTGGAAGGCGCCCCAGCTGGCCGAGCCCAATGCCGCTTCGGCATTGAGTTCATAAGCCTCGGCCAATTGATTCCAGCGATCGGCCTGGCTTTGCGGATAGGGTTTGGCGCCCCAGGACGGATAGGACAGATGCGGGTGCGAGGCATCGAACTGGCGCCGCGTCAGGCGCGAGAAAATGTGCGGCTCAAACAGGATTGTCGGGCGCCCGTCGGCCGCGAAACCGGCCACCGATCCAGTCTCCACCTTGGCGACGGCGCGCACCGCGGCGGTTTCAACGCCCAGGCGCTGGGCGGCGGCGGCGAAATCGGCCGGTCCGACGCGGGCGGTGGTTTGCGCCCGCAGCGCCGCCAGGAATGGAGTCTGCGCCACGCGATCCGCGGCGATCTGGCGATAGGCCTGGGCCAGCAGCCCGCCGTAGCGCACGGCGTTTTCCTCGCCCTCATACACCCGGGCAAAGCCCTCCCAGTCGCGCCGTTGCAACTCGTCCACCAGGCCCCGGCTTTGTAACAGCGTGCGGAAGCTTTGCAGCTGGCGGGCTTCGGAGCGGGCGTAATCCTGCACCATCTCGAACACATTGGCATAGCCGGCCGCGCTGGCGCTTGCGCCGGACACCTGGAACAGACCCCAGCTGGTGGCCTGCAGGGCCGCGAGTTGATCAAGGCCATAGGCCTGTATCAGCAGCGCCCAGCGATCACGCTGGGTGCGGCCGAAATCCACGCGCCGCCCGCCGCCTGTCGATACCGCCGGATTGCTGGCGTCGAAGCGGCCGCCGGTAAGACGGGAGAACATCGCCGGATCAAACAGGATCAGCGGGCGATTGTCTGCGGAAAATCCATGGCCGGCGCTTTCAACCTGCAACACCGCGCGCAGTGCGTTGGCCTCAACCCCAAGATCACGGGCAAAGGCATCGATTGCCTCCGCGGTGGTTTTTGTCGGGTCCTGGGCGATCAGGCTGTCGAGGGAAAAGGCCGCCGTTGGGGGCGGCGCCGGCGGTGCAGGCGGCGGCGGCGCAGGCGGTGGCGGCGCAGGCGGTGGCGGCGCAGGCGGTGGCGCAGGCGGTGGCGCAGGCGGTGGCGGCGCAGGCGGTGGCGGCGCAGGCGGTGGCGCAGGCGGTGGCGCAGGCGGTGGCGGCGCAGGCGGCGGCGCAGCAGGCGGCGCAGGCGGGGGCGGCGCCGGTGGCGCAGGCGGTGGCGCGGGGGCCGGTATTGACCGTCGGCCAAAGATTGAAGCGAAAAGCCGTTCCCAGAAATTCATAGCCAATCCCCGCCAGTGCTAAGCCGTGTCTCGGCGTTTTGTGTCTTTTGGCTTCTTGCCAACAACCATGCTTTTAGGACGAGACTTTGGCGGTGGCGATCAAGAAGCGTCGGTCGGACGCAATTAGATTTCCTCCCCCCGCCGCTCGAACGCCCGCGCCAGCGCCTGCAACCGGATTCGCGGCGCGCCCGCAGTGCGATCAGCAAACCGCGGCGGATCAAACCGCGCCGGCAAGACCAACGCCTCTGCCTCGCTGCCCGCCTCGCCCAAGGACGCCGCCGCGGCCCGTTTGCCAATCTCAAACATCCGCGCCATTTCGGCCGGCGCCTCAGACGCCGCCTCCCGCAGGACCGCCACCTCCGCAGACGAATAGGTCAAACCCAGATCCGATAGGGCCGACACGTCCAGCCAGGCGTCAAGGCGGTGGAAGTGCAACACCGGTACGACTGTGAGCCGCGCATCGCCAAATGCCGAATCCGGGCCCCACGGGCGCGGGGTTTCCGCAATCGCCTGGATCGCAGAGACCGCCTCAAACGCTGCATTTTGTGCGCTCGCCGACATCACGGCCGCCGCCCGGGCGAAGGCGGCCTCATCGGCCTTGCCGCCGCCAAGACCCACAAGGCCCGAACGCCACGCCCCGCCGCCGACCGACATCAAGCTCAACACCGCATCACCGGGAGGCCAGGACAGGCCCAGACCTTGCCCCGTCGCCGCCCGCAACAGACGCAACGCCGGCGTGACGAAACCGACCGAAGCCGGATCAACAAAGCCCACATCCTCAAAGGCCCCATTGGCGCTGCCAAATGACACCATCACCGGTTCGCCGGGAGAAGGGCCCCCGAGGCTGGCGGTCAAGGCGTCGCGCAGCATCATGTCGGACGGGGTGTGCGGATCATGCGGGCTGAACAGGCGCAACGCGCCGCTGTCGGCCTGCACCGCGAAGGCGGCAAAGCCGGTCTCCAGCGTGCCAGAGTCAAACCGCGCCTCGCCAAACCGCAACGCCAAAGCTTCGCCAGCGCGCGCCAGATCAATCCGCGACCGCCGCCCTGCAACGCTTTTGGCGTCGCGTGCAGCGCCCGCCGGCGGGGCGATGGAGCGGAAAAACTCCCCGACCTCATCGGCGCCGGCGCCCGCTGCCAGCAAAGCCGCCGCCGCAGCGCCCGTCGATACCCCCCCGATGAGATCATAATACTCACACAGCCGGACAGCCCGCCCCGCCCGGCGCGACAGACGCTCTTCCAGGACGCGCAACAGCCCAGCGGTGATCATGCCGCGCCCGGCTACC
>JBIKVO010000380.1:0-3370 GCA_044356795.1 Caulobacterales bacterium | reverse complement strand
GTTGTCGCGCGTGTGCGCGCGGTCACGCGGATGCCCGGCGCGGTGTAGGACAGCAGGACAAGATCGCCGCGTCGCACGCCATTTATTGCTGGGCCATCGCCTGCGGGCGCGCCGCTGCTGCGCGGGTTTTCGCCGCCTCGTACGGTGATCACACGCAGATCGCGCGGGGCGCTCCAGTCAAGGCCGCTGGCGCGGGCAGCGCGCTCTACCATATGCGGGAGAAATGTCGCCGTTGCCCCCGCCCGCGGGGCCGGCCCGATGGGGCGGCTGGCTGCAGCGCCAGCGCCATCGAAAATATCGCCCAGCACCACCAATGGCCCAGACGCCACAATGTCGGACTTCAACGTCGCCGTTTGCGCAAACGCGAGGGGCGCGACGAACGCCAGGGCGGCGGTGAAAATTGCACATCGAAAAGCAGACATCGTGCGCATCAAAGTTTACCTCAACTGCGACGCGGTTTGCAGCATCTCGTCGGATGCCGTGATCACGCGCGAATTCATCTCATAGGCACGCTGTGCAATGATTAGCGCGCTGATTTCCTCCACCGGATTGACGTTTGAAGTTTCCAGGAACCCTTGCATCAACGTGCCCATGCCGGGCGACCCGGGTGCAGCCGTTTGCGGTGGGCCGCTGGCGGCTGTTTCCAGGAACAGGTTGTCGCCGATGGCTTCCAGGCCCGGCGGATTGATGAACGCCGCCAATTCAATCTGGCCAATTTGCTGGGGTTGCACCTGGGTGCGTAACACCGCTTCGACAATGCCATCACGCGTGATGGTCATGGCGATGGCTTCTTGCGGCACCGTGATGCCGGGCTGCACAAGATAACCGTCCGCCGTAACCAGTTGGCCTTCTGCATTGACTGCCAGATTGCCTGCGCGTGTGTAGGCGGTGTCGCCGTTTGGCATTTGCACTTGCAGATAGCCGCGGCCTGAAATCGCCACATCGCTTGGATTATCGGTGCGTGCAATCGCACCCTGTTCAGTCACCCTGCCGATGGCTGAGGTCTTGACGCCCACCCCGATCTGCACACCAAGCGGGGCGATAGTGCCCTGCGTGCTGGTTGATACGCCTGGGCGTTCAAGATTTTGGTACAACATGTCCTGGAATTCGGCGCGCTGGCGCTTGAATCCCGTGGTGTTCATATTCGCAATATTGTTCGAGATGACCTCGACATTGGTCTGCTGGGCTTGCATGCCCGTTGCAGCGATCCACAGCGAACGCATCAGCGTCTCCTCGACTTACGTATCCAAACTCGTTATGCGCGGCCCAAGCGATCAATCGCCCGTTGGCGCAATTCATCGGCGCTGCGGACGATGCGCGCCGCATTTTCGTACGCCCGACTGATCTCCATGATCCGGGTCAACTCGACGACAGCGCGGACATTCGACTCCTCCAGGGCGCCCTGCACCACAATGCCGTTAAACGGCAATGCCGCCTGGCCACGCGCATTCCAAAGATTATCACCGAGCTTCTCCAGTTGTTCCGACTGCGCAAAGGTTGCCAATTGAAGGCGCGCCACTTCCGCGCCGTTGACGCGCACGACGCCTTGCCCATCGATTGCGGGGCGCTCTCCTTGCGGGTCCAAAACGATCGGCTGATCATTGGCATTGAGTGCCGCAAACCCATCGCGGGTGACCAGTTGTCCGGCGGCGTCCAGGTTGAAGGCGCCGTCGCGCGTCAAGGCCGGTTGGCCGTTTGGGCCCTGCACGACAAAAAAACCTTCGCCTTCAATTGCAAGATCAAGCGGTGCATCGGTGCGCCGGATTGCGCCCGCCGAAAAGTCCCGTACCACGGAGATGTCCTGCACAAAGCGGATATCGTTGGGCCGCTCCTCCGATCGCGCCGGATCATCGGCATGCTGGCGCAGCTCGATCGTGTCGGCCTTGAAGCCGACCGTGTTGACGTTTGCTATATTGTTGGCGGACGTCTCCAGGCGCCGTTGCAGGACGCGCTGCGATTGCAACGCCAGCATCATCGTATTGTCCACGCGGGGCGCTCCTGTTGACCGTGCAACTAGGGTTAATGCAAAAGCGGCGCCAGGCATGCGCGCTTGCAGGCCAAAGGTCTTGGCCCGTCGCGCTGGGGCAGTTCACGGAAGCTTTTGCCGCCCGGCCCGGCAGAAACTGCCGGGCGTCAACCTCCCCTTAACCCTTTGAAGACTTAGGTTGAACAGTCAAAATCCGAATCGTTGCCGAAGCCAGGTCAAAGGAACGCCATGTCCGCCCCAGCGTCCGCGCCCGAAGAAGAAGGCGGCGCTCCAAAAAAGAAGCTCGCCGGCAAAACGCTTGTCTTGTTCATCGTGTTGCCTGCCCTTTTGGTGGTCGGCGGCGGCGTGGCAGCGGCGATGATGTTCCTTAGCGGCGGCGGTGAGACAGCCGCTCATGTCGAGGAGGGCGAAAAGAAAAAGAATGATCACGCCGAAAAGAGAAAGGACGCCGAGCACAAAAGCGAGGGCGAAGGCAATGGCGATGGTGTCGCGCTGAAGATTTCAAGCGGCGAGGGCGTCACCAATGTCGGCTTGCCGCAATTGCTGATCAATATGGCGACGGATGACGGCCGCCCCGCAATTTTAAAATTGAAGCTCACCATAGAAGCTAAGAACGACGAAGCTGTTCAGGCGCTGGAGGCGCGATTACCGCGCGTGATGGACCAATTCCAAGGTTTTTTGCGCGAATTGCGGATCGATGATTTGGCCGGCTCTGCAGGCACGGCGCGTTTGCGCATTGAGCTGTTGCGGCGGGTGAATCTGGCGATTGCGCCGGCTCAGGCGCATGCGGTTTTGATCGAAGAAATGCTGGTGCAATAGCAGTGGAAAGCGACGATCAAGATGCGCTGGCGGCTGCATGGGCAGCCGAGACCGAAGGCGGCGGCGACTCGCTTGCCGCCGAATGGGCGGCCCTCGTTGAGGAAGGTCAGCCTCAGGCAGCGCCAACGCCGTCGGGTGCGGAGCGGATTCTCAGTCAGGACGAAATTGACAGCCTGCTTGGCTTTTCCTCCGATGATGGCTCCGACAATCTGCGCACCGGCGTGCGCGCAATCATCAATTCGGCGCTTGTTTCGTATGAACGTCTGCCGATGCTTGAGGTGGTGTTTGATCGCCTCGTTCGGGTGCTCACCACTTCGCTGCGCAATTTCACGTCGGACAATGTCGAAGTCAGTCTTGATGCGATCACATCGATTCGGTTTAGCGACTATCTCAACTCCATTCCGCTGCCTGCCATCATCGCAGTGTTTCGCGCAGAGCAGCTCGACAATTTTGGGCTGATGACGGTTGATTCCAGCCTGATCTATTCAATCGTGGATGTTCTGCTCGGCGGCCGGCGCGGCACCGTTGCGATGCGCGTCGAGGGGCGGCCCTACACCACGATTG
>JBIKVO010000053.1:0-12049 GCA_044356795.1 Caulobacterales bacterium | reverse complement strand
AATGTGCGCCGCGACGGGATGGACCATCTTAAGAAACTCGAAAAGGATGGCGACTTCAGCGAAGACCAGCGCAAAAAGAACGAGACGCTCGTGCAGACATCGACCGACAAGTTTGTCAAACTGATCGACGAGACGCTCAAATCCAAAGAAGAAGAAATCATGCAGGTCTGAGGCGCTGGAAGCCGCAGCGCCATTGTCTCATATTTGGAAGGTGGTTCCGTGCGCTCCCAAGAGGTCCCCGCCGTGGCAGAAAGCGCTGATCGCGAGACGGTGGGGAACGCTGATGAGGCGTTAGGGCCGCCGCCGCGTCATGTTGCGATCATCATGGATGGCAATGGGCGATGGGCGCAGAACCGGTCGCGCCCGCGCTCGTTTGGGCATCGCGAGGGCGTGGAGGCTTTGCGCCGGACCGTGGAGATTATCGGCGACTATGGCGTCAAATATCTCACGGTTTATGGTTTTTCGACCGAGAATTGGCGCCGCCCCCCCGAAGAGGTGGACGCCCTGCTAGAGTTGCTGCGCCATTATGTCGGGCGTGATCTGGAGCGATTGGAGCGTGATGGGGTGAATGTGCGCATTGTTGGCGAGCGCTTCGGTCTGGCGCCCGACATTGCCGATATCATCGATCGCGCGCAGCAACGAACATTAGGCAATTCCAAACTCTATCTGACGATCGCGTTCAATTATGGCGCGCGGGCGGAAATCCTGCGCGCCGTGCGCGCCATTGCCGAACAGGCTGCAGCCGACGGCCAAGCCCCCGTCATTGATGAAGCCGCCTTCGCCGCCCGGCTTGACACCGCCGGGGCGCCCGATCCGGATTTGGTGATCCGCACCAGCGGTGAGCAAAGGATGAGCAATTTCCTGCTCTGGCAGGCGGCCTATGCGGAATTGCTGTTCCTGGATGTGCTGTGGCCCGATTTCGACCGCGCGGCGCTGGAACAGGCGATTGACACCTATCGGCGGCGTGACCGTCGCTTCGGCGGCGCCGCCCGTGACGCCACCGCCTGAGCCGCACCAGCGCCGCGGATTCGGCGATTCCAGCCGCGGGCTGGAGGACTTGGCGCCGCGCCTGCTGGTGGCGGCGGTGCTGATCCCGGCGGCGATTGCGGCAGCCCTTGCGGGCGGGCCGTGGCTGGCGGCGGCGTGCGGTGCGGCGGTGGCGGTGCTCAGCTTCGAGTGGGCGCGGATGAGCGACCGCGATGGGCTTTGGCCGGCTTTTGTGTTGTGTGTCTTGGGCGGCGTTGGCGCGGTCAGCTTTGCAAGCTGGGGCCATGTGACGGGCGCCTTGATCTGTATTGCGGGGGCGGCAGGGCTCAGCGCGGCGCGCCACAAGCGTGTGGCCGCCCGTTGGGAGGCGGGGCTTGGGGTGGTCTATATCGGCCTGCCGGTGGCGGCGTTTTTATGGTTACGTGAGGAAGAGGTCGGTGGTGCGGCGCTGATTCTGGGTTTGTTTTTCATTGTTTGGGCGGCCGATGGCGCGGCCTATTTCGCCGGCCGTTTGATTGGCGGGCCTAAGCTTCATGCCGCGATTTCACCAAACAAAACCTGGTCAGGCGCGATCGCCGGGATGGCGGCGGGGGCGGCGGCGGGCTGGGGGTGCGCGGCGATCTTTACTGCCGACATTGGCGCCTGGTTGGCGGCGGGCGCGCTGGTGGGGTTTGTGTCGATCCTCGGTGACCTCTGCGAATCCCTGTTAAAGCGCCGCTTTGGCGTGAAGGACGCCAGTGGCTTCATCCCCGGCCATGGCGGCCTGTTGGATCGATTGGACGGTTTGATGGCGGCGTCGGTGTTTGCGGCGGGGGTGGTGCTGGCGCATCCACCCGTCGCAGTGGCGCTTTCCGGCGCCTGGGGTTAGTTTTGGTCATGGTCAAACGGGTCACCATTCTGGGCGCCAGCGGCTCCATCGGGCAAAACACGGCGGCCGTGATCGAGGCGCGCCGCGCCGCCGGCGATGAGATCGCGGTGGAGGCGATCACGATTGGCGCCAATGTGGCTGCAGCGGTGGATTTGGCGGCGCGGCTCAATCCCGCATTCATTGCGGTAGCCGATCCGGCGGCGGCCGGGCCGATCAAGGCAGCGCTGAACGGCGCGGGCATCGCGGTCGGCGCGGGGGCCAGCGCGGTGCTGGACGCAGCCGAGCGCCCGGCTGATTGGGTGATGAGCGCGATCGTCGGAGCGGCGGGGGTGGCGCCGACGGCGGCTGCGGTGCGCCGCGGGGCGACAGTCGCCATCGCCAACAAGGAAAGTGTGGTTTGCGCCGGCCCGCTGTTAAAGGCTCTGGCGGTGCGCCATGGCGCGACAATCCTGCCGGTGGATTCCGAACATAACGCCATTTTCCAGGTCCTCAGTGCACCAGAGCGGGTGGAGCAGGTGGTGCTGACGGCGTCAGGCGGGCCGTTTCGCACCTGGACGCGGGAAGCCATGACGGCGGCGACACCGGATCAGGCCCGCGCCCATCCCAACTGGGCGATGGGGGCGAAAAACTCGATCGATAGCGCGACCCTGATGAACAAGGGGCTGGAGCTGATCGAGGCGGCATATCTGTTCGATCTGCCGTCATCGAAACTGGCGGTGCTGGTGCATCCACAGTCGATTATCCATAGCATGGTCACCTATTGCGATGGCTCCACGCTGGCGCAGCTGTCGGCGCCGGACATGCGAATCCCCATCGGTTATGCCTTTGCCTGGCCGGATCGCGCCGCCTGCGGCGCCCGCGGCATGGACCTGGCGGCAATTGGCCAGCTGTCGTTTGAGGCGGTGGATTTGGCGCGGTTTCCCGCCCTGCGGGTGGCGCGCGAGGCGCTGGAGGCGGGCCCTGGGGCGACCGCCGCCCTCAATGGGGCCAACGAGATCGCCGTTGATGCGTTCATGGCCGGCAAGATCGGTTTTCTGGGCGTTGCGGGGGTGGTGGAGGCGACGCTTGAGGCGCTGGCTGCTGATGGGGCCGTGGTCATCCAAAATTCGCCCACTTCCTTCGATGAGGTCTTCGCAATCGACGCCGCCGCTCGGGTCGTGGCGACCCAAATGGTTGCGCAGCGTTCCGGTGTGCTTTCGGCGTGATGTGAACCATCTTCCGTCGGGCGGCGTCCCGGCATAGACGCAGTCAAGAGACGAACGATCACGCAGGGCTGCGCGCCTGCGCGGGAGGGCAGGGCAAGATTATGGATTTGGTGCAGTTCTTTCTGCTGACGGTGCTCCCGTTCGTTCTCGTGTTGAGCGTGGTGGTGTTTGTGCATGAGTTCGGCCACTTCCAGGCCGCCCGCTGGTGCCGGATCGCGATTGACACCTTCTCGATCGGCTTTGGCAACCGCCTGTTCGGCTGGACCGATCGCACCGGCGTGGAGTGGAAGGTTGGGGCGCTGCCGCTGGGCGGCTACGTCAAATTCAAGGACGATGCCGATCCCGCCAGCTCCAAGCCGGTCAATGCAGATTATTCCGATCCGGCTCAATTGGAGGCCGACCGGCGCAAGGGTCTGTTTCATGCCCAGCCGGTGGCGGCGCGTGCGTTCGTGGTCGCAGCGGGACCGCTGACGAATTTCCTGTTCGCCATTGTCGCGTTCGCTGCGATCGGAATGATCGTCGGCAAGGACGTGACCCGCTATGATGACTTGCCGGTGCGCGTGGGTCAGGCGGAAGCGGGAACCCCGGCCGCGCGGGCTGGCCTGCACAGCGGCGACATCATCCGCCAGATCGATGGGCAGCCCATCGCGCGCTTCGAAGACCTGGTAAAGGTGGTCGGCGCGAGTGAGAACAAGCCGCTGGTATTCACGATTGATCGCGGCGGCCAAACTCTGAGCCTGACGGTGACGCCCGAGCGGATCACCCGTGCTGGCCAATCGGCGGTGCGGATCGGCGCACCGCGGTTGATATTGGACGGCGAACGCCAGATTGAGCCGCTCGGCCCGATCGACGCGATCGGCCATGGCATGAGCCAGACATGGACAATCATCGCCCTGCATGGCGATTTTTTCGCCAAGCTCGTCAGCCCGAATCCCCCCACGGATCAATTGTCGGGGCCGATCGGCATTCTGGATCAAACCGGCAAGGTGGCGCAGGCGGCGGTCACGGGCAACAAAACCCTTGCGCAGCAGGCTGGCGACCTGGGCCTGATGCTGTTGGGGTGGGCCGCGCTGCTGTCGGTGGCGGTGGGGATCGTCAATCTGCTGCCAATTCCTATTCTGGATGGCGGCCATTTGGTGTTCTATGCAGTGGAAGCGATCCGGGGAAAACGCTTGAGCGACAAAGCGCAAGAATGGAGCTTCAAAGCCGGTCTGGTGGTGCTTTTGTCGATTTTCGTCTTCGCAACATGGAATGACTTGTCGCGAATCCTGCCAAATCTGCTGCGTTTTTGAACAGCGTCCGCCGCTTGAACTTGGGTTTGTGGTGGTGTCTTACAACCGATGCGCGGGGGAGCGCCGAAGCAACGAGGTCTGAATGAAACGCGTATTGCGGGATGTCGTTGTTGGCGCGGTCAGCGTTGGCGCGGCGGGCGCGATCCTCAGCGGGGGTTTGGCGGCGGCGCAACAGGCGCAGCCGGCGCCCACGCCCTTGCGCCCCACCATGGAGCCCAACCAATCGCCGACGCAGCCGTCGGCGACGCCGCCTGCCGCCGGCGTGCAGGCCCAGCCTGCCCAGCCGTCCGCGCCAGCGGCGGTGGCGGTGCGCCGGATTCTTGTTGAAGGTAATCAGCGGGTCGAGACCAGCACGGTGGCGTCCTATCTGCTGGTGCGGCCGGGCGAAAATTTCGATGCCGAGCGCGTCGATTTGTCGTTGAAGACGCTGTTTGCCACCGGCTTGTTCGCGGATGTGGAAATCAGCCAGCGCGACGGCGATCTGGTTGTGAAGGTGGTCGAAAATCCGATCGTCAATCGGGTGATTTTTGAGGGACTCAACGCCCTCGATGAAGACGACATCAACAAGGAAATTCAAGCCAAGCCCCGGGCGGTGTTTACGCCTGCGCGGGTGCAGTCCGATGTGCAACGCATCCTTGAGTTGTATCGCCGGCAGGGTCGCTTTGCGGCGACCGTCACACCGCAGGTGCGCGAGCTTGAGCAAAACCGCGTCGATCTGATTTTCGAAATCGATGAGGGCCCGGTCACGGGTGTGCGCGCGATCAACTTCATCGGCAATGAAGCCTTCAATGACGGCCAACTGAAGGAGTCGATTTATACCGAGGAAAAGGCGTGGTGGCGCTTCTTCTCCAACCGCTCCAACTATGATCCGGATGCGCTGGAGCAGGATCGCGAGATGCTGCGCCAGTTCTACACCAATCGCGGCTATGCCGATTTCCGCGTGGTGTCGGCAGTGGCCGAACTCACCCCCGATCAGACTGACTTCTTCATCACTTTCACGGTGGACGAAGGCGTGAAGTATGATTTCGGCAATATCACCGTGAAGACCGATCTCGATCGGATGCCGGCGGATTTGCTGCAGGCGGTGATCCCGATTCAATCTGGCGCGCTGTTCCAGGGCGAGTTGATTGAGAAGTCGATTGACGCCATCACTTTCACCGCTGGCACCGGCGGCTATGCCAATGTGCAGGTGACGCCGGAGATCGAGCGCGATCCGGTGACGCGGAAAGTCAACATCACTTTCAATGTCGACGAGGGCGATCGCGTCTTCGTGGAGCGCATCAATGTGATCGGCAATACGCGTACCGTCGACAGCGTGGTGCGTCGTGAGTTGCGTTTGGCGGAAGGCGATGCGTTTAACCGCGTGCTGCTGGATCGCTCGCGCTCACGGGTGCGGGCGCTGGGTTTCTTCAAGCGGGTTGAACTCGAAGAGGAAGACGGTTCCGCGCCGGACCGCAAGGTTGTCAATGTGAAGGTGGAGGAAGATTCGACCGGCGAGCTTGCGTTTGCGGCCGGCTATTCCTCGCAGGATCAATTCCTGTTCGACGTATCCGTGACCGAGCGCAATCTGCGCGGGCGCGGCCAGTATCTGCGTCTGCGCGCGTCAACCAGTTCGCGTCGCCAAACTATCGATATGTCGTTTTGGGAGCCGAAATTCCTCGATCGCGATCTGGGTGTGGGCGTGGACGTATTCTCATTCCGCACTGACTTCCTGGACGAGTCGTCGTTTGAAAACCAATCGACCGGCCTTGGCCTGCGCGTTGGCTTCCCGCTCAACGACACCACCAATCTTGGCCTGAACTATATCCTGCGCCAGGACGCCACCGAGATCGACGACGTGCTCGTGGAAGCCACGCCCGGTGTGTTCGTTGACCAGTGCTCCACCGTCAATCCGAACCGGCCGCTCTTGTGCGAGCAGGAGGGCGAATTCCTCACATCGCTGCTCGGCTACCGGTTCAACTGGAACATGCGCAACGATCCCGTGAACCCGACGCGCGGCTTCGACATGGAGTTGCGCCAAGACCTCGCGGGTCTGGGCGGTGAGGTGAAGTATCTGCGCACCGAGTTTGAGGGCGGTGTGTATTACGGCATTTGGGATGATGTGGTTGCCAGCTTCACCATGAATGCCGGCTACATTTTTGGCTGGGGCGGCGATGACGTGCGCATCAATGATCGCTTCTTCAAAGGCGGTGCAAGCTTCCGTGGCTTTGACGTGGCCGGCATCGGCCCGCGTGAACAGATCGTGGTCATCGACCCGATTACCGGCGACCGCAACACCATCCGCGGCGATGCGCTTGGCGGCAATGCGTATGCAATTGGCACCGCCCAAGTCACATTTCCGACCGGTTTACCGGAGAGTTTCGGGGTGTCCGGGGCGGCATTTCTGGAATTTGGTACATTGGGGATTTTGGCGGACGAGGATAAGCGCAGCGAGACCTTTACCGGCCTCGACGGCAGCATCATTAATCGCTTTGTTGATGATGCAGCCAGCCTGCGCGCATCGGTTGGCGTGAGCGTATTCTGGGATTCGCCTTTCGGGCCAGTCCAGTTCGACTTCTCCCAACCCCTCGCCAGCGAACCCTATGACCAAGAAGAAACGTTCCGTTTCTCAAGTCGGACGCGGTTTTAATCACGCTGTCGGCGCAAGGCGCGGCGATGTGCAACAGGGATGAATGCGATGCGTAGCTTGAAGACAGCTTTGGCGGCGGTCGCCGTGGCCGCGGCCGCGTGCGCACTGGCGGTTCCGGCGTTCAGCCAGGCCGGCGGCGGCGGGGCATCGGTCGCGGTGATCAATTCTCAGGTCTTGATCGGCCGCTCCGAAGTGGGCGTTGATGTCGCCAACAAGTTGGCCGGCATCGCCCGCCAAATGCAGACGGAGGTCCAACCGGATCAGCAGCGTCTGCGTGGGCAGGAGCAGGCGTTTGAACAGGCCCTGCGCGCCGCGCAACAGCAGGGCAAGTCGCTGCAGCAGGTGCGCGCTGATCCGGCCATGCGGCAACAGGCCGAAGCCATTGATCAGGCCAGTAATGCCCTGAACGCCAAGGTGAACGCCCTCGCCGAAGACCTCTCCTTCTCGCGCGAGAAGGCCTATTCGGACCTGCTGGCCACGGTTGACCCCATCCTTGATGAGGTGATGCGCCAGAAGGGCATCACCTTGGTGCTGCAATCGACCGCCGTCGCCAAGGGCCGTGCCGAGGTGGACATCACGCAGGATGTGCTGACCCTGCTCAATCAGCGCGCCAAGACGCAGAATGTGCTGCGCCTAAAGGCCCCGCCGCCGCCGCAACCGCTGGCGGCCAACGCCCCCCCGCCAAAGAAATAAGCGCAAGGCCGGGGCCGGGCTTGAGCTGGATCATCGATCCGCGCTTTTACGAGCGGTGCGGCCCTCTGTCCGCGGCAGCCCTGGTGCAGGGTGAGGGGCGCGACGCCCCAGCGGCGCTGGGCGCCAACACCGATGGCCTGAGCCTCGACGGTGACAGCGCGCAGCTTTTGTCGACGGCGGCCGATCTTGCCTCAGCAGGTCCCGACGCGATCAGCTTTTTTGACGGCAAAGGCCCGCTGCCGGAGACGGCGGCGGGTCTTGTGTTTATCAAGCCGGGAACGCCTACGCCGCATCGCCTGCGCCATACGGTTTTGGCGGTGTGCGCCTATCCCCGCGCGGCGTTTGCGGCCGCGGTTGGCCGCTTGATCGTGGAACGGTCGCAGCCTGTCATCGCGCTTGCGCCGGATGCGCTGGTGGCGCCGGGCGTGCGGATTGGCCCTGGCGCAGTGCTTGGCGCCGGCGTGCAGATTGGCGCTGGGGCGGAGATCGGTCCTCATGTGGTTTTGGGGCCGGGTGTGGCTGTCGGGCGCGGCTCGAAGATTGGCGCCAATAGCGTGGTGCAGTGCGCGCTGATCGGTGATCACGTAACGATCGGGCCCGGCGTTATGATCGGACAGGCTGGCTTTGGCGTGACGCAGGGCGCAGCCGGCCTCGTTGATCTGCCCCATCTTGGCCGGGTGATCATCCAGGACGGCGTCACCATCGGCGCCAATTCAGCGATTGATCGCGGCATGCTGGCCGACACCATCCTGGCCGAGCAGGTCAAGCTCGATAATCTCTGCCATATTGCCCACAATGTTGTGGTGGGGCGTCAGGTTCGGATGGCGGCGTTCGGCGGTATTTCAGGCTCCACCACTATTGGCGATCGCGCTCTGCTGGCCGGTCGTGTGGGGGTGGTCGACCATGCCGTCATTGGCGCTGACGCCATACTTGCGGCTGGCTCGGCGGTGTTGCAAGACGTCCCCGCGGGCGAGGTGTGGTGCGGATATCCGGCCAAGCCGCGCATGCAGTGGCTGCGCGAGGTCGCGTGGCTCGCCAGGGCGGCGAGGAAGCGCAATGCTGACCAATCCTGAATCGACGGCGGGGGACGCGATCGCACCGGCCGAAGTGCTGGCGCGCTTGCCGCATCGCTACCCGTTTCTGCTGGTGGATCGGGCGGTAGCCTATGTGCGGGAAACGTCTATTCGCGGCGTCAAATGCGTAACCTTCAACGAGCCCTATTTCCCCGGTCATTTTCCCGGTGAGCCGGTAATGCCGGGCGTGTTGCAAATTGAAGCAATCGCGCAAACCGGCGCGCTGCTGATGTCGAAATCGCTCGATGTTGATGTCATGAAAAACACCATTCTCTTTATGAGCGTGGATAATGCGCGCTTCCGGCGCCCGGTGCGTCCGGGCGATGTGCTGGAGATGCCGGTAGAGGTGCTGTTCCATCGTCGCAACATCTTCAAGTTTCGCGGGCGCGCGGAAGTGAATGGCGAAGTGGCGTGCGAGTGCGAGTTTGCGGCCATGAAGGCCGAACGCCCGCCTGAGGTTTGATCGCGCGATGACCGCGCGCATTCACCCGACCGCCACGATTGACGCCTCCGTCGTGCTTGGTGAGGATTGTGAGATTGGCCCGTTTTGCACTTTGGGGGCCAATGTCGCCATTGGCGCCCGGACGCGCCTGATCGCGAATGTCTATGTTGAACGCGAAACCACGATTGGCCCGGATGGGGAAATCCATCCTTTTGCCATTCTCGGTACACCACCGCAGGACAAAAGCTACAAAGGCGAACCCACGAGACTGACGATTGGCGCGCGTGCGCACATTCGCGAACAGGCAACCCTGCACCGCGGAACCGTGCGGGGGCGCGGCGAAACGCGCATTGGCGATGATCTTTACATGATGGCGCAGGCGCATATTGCGCATGATTGCATCGTTGGCGATGCCGTCTTGATGGCGCACGGCGCGACACTGGGCGGACATGTTGTGGTCGGTGATCGCGCCAATCTTGGCGGGCTGTGCGCGGTGCATCAATTTGGTCGGATCGGTGTCGGCGCGATGGTGGGGGGCGTTTCGTTGGCTTCGGCAGATTTGATCCCCTATGGCTTGGCGGTGGGCGTACCGGCGGATCTGCGCGGGCTGAATGTGATTGGGCTCAAACGCCGCGGCGTCAGTGCTGCAAATGTGCGCCGAATGCGCGCGGCGTATGAGTTTTTGTTCTTCGGCCCCGGCGTCTACCGGGAGCGTTTGGCCCCTGCGCAGGCCGAGTTTGGCGATATCGCTGAAGCTGCCGAAATCATCACGTTTTTGCAGGCCGATGCCAAACGTCGCGTCATGCGGCCGCGTGCGCGCAGCGGCGAACAGGACATGGACGCGTGAGCGGGTCCGCGATCGGGATTGTGGCCGGCGGCGGCGAATTGCCAATCGCTTTGGCGGCGCATCTGCGCAATTCCAGCCAGCCATATTATGTCGCGCGGATCACACCGTTTGCGGACGCGGCATTGCGCGATCATCCCGGCGCCGATTTCGCGCTTGGCCAAATGGGCGCAAGGTTTGACGCACTGCGCGCGGCAGGGTGCGCGCGCGTTTGCATCATTGGCATCGTGAAGCGCCCCGACCTTGCGCAAGTCAATCCCGATCCGGTGATGATGGCGTTGATCCCGCGATTTGTGGCGGCCGGCCAAAAAGGCGATGATGGGCTATTGCGGGAAGTGGTGACGGTGTTTGAAGAGCAGGGCTTTGAGGTGATTGGCGCGGAAGCGGTGTTGCAGGATTTGTTGGCGCCGGCGGGTGCGCTAGGCGCGCTTTCACCAAGCGAAGACGCGATGCGCGATATACACAAGGCGGCCGCTTTGGTGGCCGATCTTGGCCGCTGGGATATTGGTCAGGGTGCGGTGGTGTGTGAGGGGCTGGTTCTGGCGGTTGAAGCCCAAGAGGGCACCGATGCAATGTTGGCGCGAGTGGCCACGCTTCCGGAAGCGTTGCGGGGCAACGATATAGCGCGCCGTGGGGCGGTGGTGAAACGCCCCAAGCCGCAACAGGAACGCCGCGTGGACTTGCCGGTGATTGGCGTTGAAACGGTGCACCGTGCGGCAGCGGCAGGCTTAAGCGGTATCGCCGTGGAAGCGGGTGCGGCACTGATCAGCGATCGCACGGCTGTGATCGCAGCGGCGGATGCGGCGGGATTGTTCGTGTTCGGATTATCGTTGTGACCGGCGCGCCGATCGCATTTGTTGCGGCGGAGAGTTCCGGCGATGCGCTGGGCGCAGATTTGATCGTAGAACTGCGAAAACGCAATCCAAATCTGTCCGTGATGGGTGTGGGCGGCATGCAGATGGCTGCACAAGGCGTACACAGCGCGATCGA
This sequence comes from Caulobacterales bacterium, assembly GCA_044356795.1. Taxonomy (GTDB): domain Bacteria; phylum Pseudomonadota; class Alphaproteobacteria; order Caulobacterales; family Aquidulcibacteraceae; genus JBIKVO01. The sequence goes on along the minus strand of JBIKVO010000053.1, from coordinate 1,026 downwards.
AATTTCCTCTTTATCGGTGCTCGGTTTTATCGAAGGGCTGAAAGCGTATCCGCGCGTGGTCAAATTGGCCGACGCGGCTGCTGATGCAATCGAGGCCGCCAATCCCAGCGCTGTGGTTTTGATTGATAGCTGGGGCTTCACGCTGCGCGTGGCGCAGCGTTTGCGCGTACGTTTACCCAAAACGCCACTGATCAAATATATCGGCCCGCAGGTTTTCGCGACGCGCCCGGGTCGTGCAAGAACTTTGGCGCTAACCGTGGATCATCTGATCTGCATCCATGATTTCGAGGTTCCTTATTATAAGTCCTTTGGCCTGCCGTGCACGGTGTGCGGGCATCCCGCAATCGGGCGTTACACGCCGGGCGATCGCGCCGCGTGGCGCGCGGCTTGTGGCTTGAATGAAAGCGATGTCGCCTTGCTGATTTTGCCTGGCAGCCGGGGCGGGGAAATCAAGCGCACCGCACCGGTGTTGATGCAGGCCGCGCAGTCGTTGGACAAAGACAATGTGCGCGTATTTGTGTTGGCTGCGCGGCCAGTGGAGGCGCAGGTAAGGGACTTGGTGCAAGAGATGCTGCCCGATGCCTGCGTGATCGGCGAGGGCGCTGACAAGGATGATGTGTTTGCAGGCAGTGATGTTGCGCTCGCGGCGTCTGGCACGGTGACGACAGAGGTGGCGCTGCAGCAGACGCCGGTGGTGGTGGCCTATCGTGTCGGCTGGCTCAGCTGGGCGCTGATGCGGCTGGCGTTGAAGGCAAAATACGCAACGCTAATGAATATCGCGGCGGATAAAGAGGTCGCGCCGGAGTTTTTACAAACCCGCGCTACGGCGAATAATCTGCGCGCTGCGGTGCAGCCATTGTTGGAGTCTGCGGAGAAACGCGCAGCCCAAGTGCACGCACAAAATGCCGCGCTCGACGCTATGGGCCGTGGCAAATGCCCAGCGGCTGTAATTGCGGCGGATGTGGTGGAGGAGATGGTGCGCAAGGGGGTGGAGGCGGTGCGGAGGTAATCGGGAAGCGCTGTTCG
>JBIKVO010000379.1:0-3377 GCA_044356795.1 Caulobacterales bacterium | reverse complement strand
CGGACACCCGCCACGCCGGCAGCGAATGTCGGAATACATAGATACTTCTAAAAGGATACTTCTCCAAGCCGAAGCACGTGCAATCACATCACACAAGAACCGGCAGAAACGGGCCGAGGCTGCGTGAAAAGAGCCCGATGATCTCGGACTTTGGCGAGGCCGAGCGCGGGCCCGCTGGATCAGGCGGCCATCGCTCGCATCAGTGGGCGGACGCCGAAGAGCCCCATCATCGGCTTGAGGTTATGGGCCGATACTTGCAGGCTCATCGCGGTTTTGACGTCCGGCAGCGTCCTCGTCAGACAGTGCGTCGCGCCCATCGAGGCCTTGATGGACCTGAACGAATGCTCGGCCTGCGGATTCCGGGCCGTCCGTCGGCGGATGGTCATGGCTTTCGGCATGCGATCCAGCCGCCGCTGCATCGCGTCGCGCACGTCGTCATGCTTCCGTCGCTGGATCTATTGAAAGCGCTCTGACGTGCATTTCGGTTTCAGGGGGCAGTCGGCGCAGACGTCGAGATTTCGACAGCGCACGAAGTCTGGGTCTGGCCCGCGCACGGAGCGCTTCGTCGCAGGCCCGCCGAGGGCGTCGCTTCCACCCAGCGTGGCAACCATCAATCCGGTCACGCCGGAAGACATCGAACGCGGGATATCCACCGCCGTAAACTTCCCGACACGTCCGGCAGGGCTTCAGACCGCTCGGAAATCTGGAGTAACTTTGGAATGACTGTCCGAAACACATTGACATGTTCCGGCGCCGCCATTTCGACGCAGTGCGCCCGCACTCGTCATCGAAGGAGCGTCCGCCAGCGCCGGAGAGCATCGCCTTCCCGGCCGCGCATGGGATCTGGCCGTGGCCGGCCAGGAAGGAGGAGCACGGCGAGAAAGGGCTGGCGGAAAGCTGGCCCGCGCACCAACACCGGCCCTGGACCAGCCATTGGGGGTGGGTCATTGGCGACCTGCGCAAAGGTCGATTGAAATTTGACCCCGCCATCTGGACAGCGCCTCCGCGATCACGCAAATGTTAAGTTCGTGCGCGCACGAATGGCGCCGACTGATCGAAATTCAGTCAAGCGGTGTCACAAAACGCCGATCCTCTTTCGTCGATCGGAGGCATTTCTCGCTTCACGCCGCTCTGTCGGCGCACACTAGGGAAGGCAAACACATGCGGCATCAGCATATCATTCTGGGCGTCGTAGGGGTCGCCGCCGCGCTGGCGATGGCCAGCGGCACACAAGCCCAACCTGTCTCCCCCACCAAACCCATAGTCACCGCACCCACAACGCCACTGCCTGCGGTTCGGGTGTCGCCCAATATGTTGGCGGCGGTTTCGCCGGATGCGCAAAACGCCCGTGCGGTGCGTGTCCAGGGCGGCGTGGTGTGGATCAGCACCGATCAATTGGCCGCCTATGATCGGTTGCCCGCGGATGTGAAAAGCCGCATGGGGCCTGCCGTCGATGGCAAGGCGCTCAGTGTGGCGGAACTCGCCAAACTGGCCCAAGGCGGGGCGGCCGCTTCCACCGTAATGTGCCCGTGGCCCTGGAAGGGCGCACGGCCCGAAATCCTCACCGCAGCGCAGTATCGTGCAAGCGCAATCACCCCGACGATGCTGCAAACGGTCTCACCACAGGCGCAAAACGCACGGGTCGTGATGACAGCGCAAGGTGCGGTTTGGATCTCTACCGAGCAGTTGGCGGCCTATGACAGCCTCCCCGCGGAGGTGAAATCGCGAATGGGCCCGGCCGTCGACGGCAAGGCGCTGAGCGTGGCGGAGCTTGCCAAACTCGCCCAGGGCGGTGCGGCGGCCTCCACCGTGATGTGCCCATGGCCCTGGAAGGGCGCGCGCCCCGAAATTCTCACCGCCCCCCAGTTCAACATGCCAAGGGCCCCCTTGGTCAAGAACAAGTAAACGGCTGCGGTTGTCAGCGCATATCTTCTAACGGAACATAGAAATCGGCCACCAGCGCGCGCCCTTCATCATCGATGAGGGGCGCGTTTGCGTGTTGGGTCTCCGGCGCATGCCAAGCAATCGGCGAGTTGGCGGTGGCGAGCGCTTTCAACGCAGGCGCAAACCCGGCAACCGTCCTAGTGGGCAAGCGGGCGCGCGCGCCGCTGCTGATCAAATCGATCCATGGGGGATCGCCCAGCGCCGCAGCGATCTCAGCACAAAAATACGCGGCGAGGCCCGCGGGCGTGCGAACTTCATTTGCCAGAGCGCGTGCCGCATCCGCACCCAACAACCAGATGCGCTGCGCGCTATCCACCGCCCCAAACCCCACCTCTAGCGCTGTTCGATCGCAGAAAAACAGGGGCGCGATGTCGGGGCCTGTCGCGTAGCGGGGGGAAGCCACTTGGCGGGCAAACAGGGCGTGGGTGGCATCTGTAAACAGCGTCGCTCGAAACATGGCGTCGATGCCGGATGGACAAGACGCAAGATCATAGTCTTCCCCGAGCGGCCGCAGCAAGCGATTGTCAAAGAGACCCTCCGGCGGGGCAAGGCCAGGCGCCTTATCCACCGTCTGGTAGGCGGGTAGCCACGAACACAAGGCGGCCGCGCGGTCGGACGTGCGCCGCGGACTCAACTCCACGAACCGAAAGCGGGCGCCGGTCCCCGTCGTCTGAACAACAAGGGCGCCCGACGGCCTGCCCTCCAATGGCGGTCCAAAGGCGCGGGCGGCGTCCGCTTCGATGATCCAGTCGTCAAGCTCGCCCCCGATCAAGCGCACAGCATCTGGCATGCTTTGGGCGATGTCCATCGCCCAGGCCGTGCCCCGCGTCATCGCGCCGGGCTGCGACAGGCCAACCTCGCGTTTGCGCACGATGGTCTCCGTGTAGGCTGCGTGCGCTTGGTCCACGAGATCAGCGGGGAAGGTGATCTCGTGATCACAGAGCCGGCTGATCCACCAGCCATGGCGGCCCTCGCGGCGGGGCAGCATGCGTTCGGTGCGCCGCAGAAAGCTGTCCACCGCATGGAAGCTCCATGCCTCGGTCTGTATGTCCAACACTGCGTTTTGCGCCTGTCGCAAGATCTCACGGAGCGGCGCGTCTGCGGCGCGCATCGCTGCGTCGAATGCGCTGTCACCCGGCACTATCGTCGGCCTGTCCAGAAACCCAGCCAGCAGCGTCAAGTCAGGCTCAATGACAAGCCGCTCCTGCGCCCGCGATACAACGCCTGGCGACGATGTTTCTGTGGTGACGCCGAAACCAACCCCGGCCCAGCCATCCCGCGGCCCCACCCGCCCCAGCGCTGCCGTGGCGTACCGCAAGGCAAGCTTAACCGTCCTGCGCCGCTCCCGTGCATCGCAAAGGAGGCTCTCTTGGAATCGCGCGCCATCTTGGGTGAACAGGCGCCGCGCCGCGGCGGGCGCACTCCACAACATC
>JBIKVO010000378.1:0-3385 GCA_044356795.1 Caulobacterales bacterium | reverse complement strand
CGTCAAAGTGGGTCTTGACGGCGCGATCGTGGACCCGACGCCGCATTTTATCAATCCGGCCGGCTTTACCATCCACTCTGCGATCCACGCTGCGCGCGAAGACGCGATGGTGGTGATGCATTGCCATACCGATCAGGGGGTTGCGGTGTCGGCGCAGAAACGCGGACTGCTGCCGATCAGCCAGACCGCCATGGCCGTGATCGGCGACCTTGCCTACCATGACTATGAGGGCATCGCCCTGGACCTGGACGAGCGTGAACGCCTGGTGGCGGATCTGCAGGCCAAAAACCTGATGCTGTTGCGCAATCACGGTACGCTGACGGTGGGAAAAACGCCGGCTGAGGCGTTCTTGCGCATGTTCTTTCTCGAACGGGCGTGCAGCATGCAGGTTCTGGCGCAGTCGGGCGGCGGCGAATTGATCGAATGGGGCCGACACATGCAGGACAGGGTCGGCGGGCAGGCCGCTGGCGGCTTCACGGTGATCGGCGACACGCTTGCTTGGCCGGCGCTGCGGCGCAAGCTCGACCGGCATCTGCCGGGTTACGATACCTAGTCTCGTGCGTCACAATGCCGACCGCTCCGGATGAAGGGGGCGATGTGGGCGTTGCCGCGCAGAAAGATTGCAAAGATTTCGATGTCGTCGTCCTTCATCTGATCGCAGACGTGCACCAAGTTGTTGAAACCATTGGGCGACCCGTTGTTCCAGCCGTACGGACTATTGGCCGGAAGGCCGTTGAGCGCCTCGAACTCATAAGCTGTGGTGTGCCCATCGGTGATCATGACCGCAATCTTGCGCACCTCGCTTGCCGGCCGCGGATAATTGGCGACGCCGCACAATCCTTGCCATTCGGTCGAGAGAAGCCGCCATGCCCAAGCCATGCCCAAGCCATGCCCAAGCCATGCCCAAGCCATGCCCAAGCCATGCCCGCGTCCATCCGGCCCGTGCCTGTGCGATTCAGGCCGCTACCAAGCGCAGTCCGCAGCGCCGAGGCGGGGGGCTCAAAGGGTCCTAGAATAGCGGAACTGGAACAAGCAGGCAGGCCTGGAGCGTTCAGTGACGAGATCACGCGCCCGGGCGCTGTCGGAAAGAAGCGCGTCGCGGTGGAGGTTGGTCTTGTGTCGCTCAGCCAGTGGCCGCAACCGGCTTGGCTCGCTTCAAGCGGCTCAACACAGCCGTTCCAGCCCACGGGCGCAGCGACCCTAAGCCACGCGGAGCGGTGCGTCCCGATATTGACCCGATCGATGAAGGCGACGACGGAAGCACGCAACCCGTTGGTTTGGCCGTTGTCGAGTTGCTCCAGGGCGTCACGAATCGCGTTCAGGGCTGCGACCTCGATGTTGCCTGCCGCCATCGAATTCGTGACGTCGATGGCGAAAGCGATTTCGGTCGGACGCGCGCTGGACGCGGTGGCGTCCGCGGCCACGGTCAGGCTCCCATCGCCGACCAAGTCGCCAAACAAGGGCTCCACACTTCCCACAGCTTCCACCGTGACCGCATCCCCCGTCCAGGCAAAGCTCGGCGCGCCATCTGGCATGGAGCAAAGCGGCGGCCTGTGTTTCTGCGCGCGTCCGCCCTTGCGGCCCAATCCTGGCTGCCGTCAGCGCAGCCGCGTCGACCGCATTTTTCAATTCCGCCCGCCGCATCAAGCCGTGGGCGAAGTCTACCGCCGCGCCATTGGGCGCCAGGAGCGGCGCCGCCATGACCGCCATCTGGACGGCGACCTGCACCTTGCGATCGAAGAAAAAGCGGCGAACAAAGCCATGCAGGTTCATAGCGCAAGTCCAAACCCATCAGACGCACACCGCCTCTTTTTCCATGCGGATGGTTTATGCTGCCCTGAATCCTATGCGTAATGGATCAAGTTCGACGAAACATTTGTTTCAGGTCCTGTGGTCCTGCTTTTTTTGAACGGGTTTTGCTGGGGTGTGTCTGAGGGCGCCTCCCAGTCCCAAACAGTTTAAATCGCAGGGCGCTCAGGTCGTAGCATTCCCTGCAAGGCGCGGCGGACCATGGGCCCTTTGATTGGTCTTGGCGCGAAACGATTGTCATCAGCGCGACGCCCGCCCCTGGTGCAGATCCACAGAAGTCGCCTTGAGGGAAAGATCGTGGCCAGATTTGCCGGCGTCCTGCTCGAGATGCCTGCGCTCAGATCGCGCGCGGTGATCGGGTCTTCGGCGTCTGGCTCGGCCTCGATGTCGCCATGAACCGAGGTCGGGTGGGCGCGGTTTCTGATGCGGCGGCCCTGGGGAAGGGCGGGATAGAAAGAGTTCTTGGGGTCAAACCGGGACCGGAGAGTCATCACGGCGTGCGGGCCGAGCCCCGTGCGGATCGCCCGCTTAACGCAGAGCGTGTTGAAAACCGGCGACATACCGGGCATGGCGGCGTCCGCCAGGCTCACATGCGCGTTCGGTTCGCCGCCGTAAGCGGCGCAGGCGCAGGAAAACAGAGCGTCGCCTGGGGGCTGACTTGCGCATGCGCCACCAGGCCCATGATGATTATCCAAGGGCCGGCAGCGGCTTGGATCATCTGGTCAAGACGGGCGGCGCGGACGTCAAGGGCGGTCATAGAGACCGCTCATCGGGATTCGCCGCCCATGCTCCTCGCGCCGCTGCTGATCAAACGTCTCAGCGCGCCATTTCAAACTGGTCGCCTTGGCCATCGAGGCTCCATGTCCCGGTGATCCGCCTTCCATCGCGGCTGACTGTACCCTGATAGCGGACGGTGTGGGTCTGGCCGCCGACGCCGTTATAGGTTTTCTCAAAGCTGATCCGGCCGTTCCGGACCGTGCCCTGAAGGTCCGCCAACAGGAATGCCGCGCTTTGGTCGCCAAAGCCGTTGATCTCGGTGATGGAGCCGGTGATCGCACCGCCGTCGTCGATGATGAAAGCGTTGAAAGGGGTGACCAGCCCTGCGGAAAAGAACACCCCTTGCCACTGGCCGCTCAGATTACTCGCGGAATAGCCCACCACGTTGGGCGGCGCCGCCGCCTGGGCCGGCAGGGCCGGAGGAAGCGCAAAGGCGAGAAAGGCGAGAAAGGCGAGAAAGGCGAGAAGGCGGGCGGCGGGGGGGCGGATCATAGCGGCTCCTGGGCGACGAACGAGGTCCGACCTTGAGGCACGACATCGCAAAAGGAAAGGCCCACCCTGGGGAATCGCCTCAGGGTAACGCGCCTGTCTGTCGCCTGTCTGTCGCCTGTCTGTCGAATGAGGGTTTCGAGATAGTCGTCGTTGAGGCAGGCGAGCTTTCGCCGGTTCTTGAGGCTGTGCTTACCCTTTGGATGTCGCAGCAGGTTCATCGCCATGTGCTTGACGATGGCCATATTGTGCGCGCCGAAGCCAGGTCGCAGGCGAGCGAGGTCGTCATGGAAGACGACATCGAGCACCC
>JBIKVO010000377.1:0-3387 GCA_044356795.1 Caulobacterales bacterium | reverse complement strand
AGACCCGACTGACGGCGTGGAGCAAGCAAGAACGCCGCCTCATATCGCACCAAGGTTGCATCCCGGATAGGTTGGCGTTTCATGCAAAGCATTGCTTTGCGCGGTGAATGCGCACCATTCAAAAGGGCCCGCTATGCCTGGTCAATCGCTGAAGCTTTGATGCCGGCAAGGGCAGCTGGTGGCCGGTCGCATCGCAGCAACATGGCCTGTCCATGAACCTGAAGGCTTAAGGCTTGCTTCAACATGTTGCAACGCGCCAGCATCGGCTCATAGTCGGCCGCCCAAGCTTTTTCGGTGGGTGGGCGCACTGCGATAAACTGCCATCCGGCGGACGTGATCTCCGAACGCGTTGTCCGTTCCGTTCCAATGCTACCAGGTTCGCCGTCCCAAAACGCCAGCGCCGCTTCAGAGGGTGTTTCCGTGAAGAAGCAGGTGTGACCGAAAGCCACGACGCCTGTGTCGGTCAATGCACGGCGCCAGGCGTTCAATGCCCGAGACACACCCAAAAAGAGACGGCGCCCGCCGTTCATATCAGATCATGGGGACCGGTCAGGGTCTTCATGCCGGCTTCGATCACCCGCACCGACGGATCGCCCGCGAGCCGATTTGTCGCCGCCTCGACGAAATGCGCGACAGTTTCAAACCCATCGACGCGGCCTTTGGGAACACGCTGACGCAAAGCCGCAAGGTCGCCGCCCCGACCGCAGCCTGCGTCACACACATGCCCCGCAGGCGAGATCCCGATCCGGCGTCCGACCCAGGCGACGTCCTCAGCCAATCCCGGGCCTTCCCGCGGCAAGTCGCGATGAACAGCGACGAAGGCATCCCAATCCATGCATGGCTCCTCGCCAGCGGCCTGATCCGCCTTCGCGCGGTGACCCCCTGCGTAATCGGAGGCACTTCGGCCAATCGTTCCAGGTTAACGCCTCGCGGCATTTGCAAGAAATTGCCGGGCATGGGGTCCGATTTCCGGCCGGCCAGGTGTTCCAAAATGGGACAGGCCGGTCTTGGCGGGATGTGAGGGCGCTTTCGGCAGGATCGCCCCCGATTGTCGGGGATGTTCATGCAAGGGAAGCGCAAAAAGATGCATCATATTCGAGAGATTTTGCGATTGATGGGCGCCGGCAGCGAGCGCGAGATCGCCGCCAGTGTGGGTGCGGCGCATTCAACGGTGGGCGACATCTGGCGCAAAGCGCGCGCGCTCGGGCTTGATTGGCAAGCCGCGCGCGCGATGAGCGATGAGGATCTGGCGGTGGCGTTGTCGCGCGGCGGTTCCACCGTGCGCCGATGACCCCCAATCGCGCGGGATCAGGCCAGACATGGGCCGACGCAACGCGACAGAGACCAATCTAAACGGATCGCGCGCGCTCGAACGCCGTGAAGGGTCGCGTGCCGCGACGGCTGCGCCGCTTTCGCCCTTGACGGCGTTCGAGCGCGCGCTGATGGGCAAGGACACGATCAAGCCCATGGTTTGATCGCTGTGTGCGATCCAACGTTTACTGCCGAGGGCGACTCGCCTGGACCCCAGAGTGCGGCACTGTCGTATTCGATCGCCGATGCAGGAAAAGTTGAAAGTACGGTAGAGTGCGAGATAAGCAGGCGCCGTGGAATTCTTCCACAGGCCGTGTCTGAACACCGCTTTGCGCGCCGTGGATACGCCCATCGTGCGACGTGGAAAAAAGGTGCGGTCGCTGCACGCGTGCAGACGCTCGAAACGAGAAGGCGTGCGTGATGTCATCGCCTCCATGGCGATGCGAGAGAACGATTTCGAGGTGCGTTTCGACACAAGTGGCGGACGCGACGCACCGATCCTCGGGCCGATGCAGGGGGTTGTCGGGCGGGCCAAACGCGGCGCATCGAAAGCGGCGAAGGCGCACGTCTCCTATCTGGCCCGGGAAGCGCGGCAGGCGTCGCCCGTGCGAACGCTGGAGCTTGAACGCCAGGTTGACTATCTGTCCCGCGAGGCGGCGCAGGGCCGGGCGCAGCTCGCGTTCTACAACGGCGATCTGGAGCATGTGGACGCGAAGGCGCTGACAAGCGGCTGGGCCGAGGATGTTCGACACTTCCGGCTGATCATCAGCGCGGAGGATGGCGCAGCACTTGGCGACCTCAAGCCTTTCGTGCGCGAAGTGATGGGCGATCTCGAAGTGAAGCTCGGGACGTCGCTCGAATGGGCCGCCCTCGATCACTGGGACACCGACAACCCGCACACCCATGTTCTGGTCCGGGGGCGCCGGGCGGACGGGCAGGACCTTGCGATCCCGAACCGGACGCTGACGCAGGGCATCCGCGCGCGCTGGCGAGATCGTCACCCGGGTCCTGGGACCGAGACCCGCGCTGGCGCGCGAGCACCGTCGAGCGGGCAAGGCCCACGCAACGCGCCGGTCACTGATCGCTCGCCCCCTGCGCCTTTAGGCGCAGACGATCTCGACCATGACGCATCTCGGTCTGCTTTCCCTGCATGAACACCCCAACAGGGGCGCCGAAGGGGTCCCGGAATCCCATGCCGAAGCCATTTCGGAATGGGGCGCCGAACTCATTTCGGAATCCGGCGCCGAAGTACGTCGGGATCCGCAGGTCCGAGGGCCGGACGCGCAGCATGGCGCGATTTGCGCCGTTGATTGGGCGAAACAGCATAGGCGCGCTTTTGGGCGCATCAGGCCGAGCACGACCCACCGCCAAGCACGCAAAATTTCGCGCAGTGGGGGTGGTTGAGTTTCACCGGTCCCATCGCGTCGACCAGCTGTGCGCCCATTGAGAACCCACCTTCATAGGGCAGAAGCGTGCAAGCGCGCACGTCGATACCCGCTTGCCCGCGATGCTTCACTACCATGCGTGAGCTGGCGCACATCAGCCCCGCCGGATCGAGCTTGAGGATATCCCAGCATCCTGTCGTGATTTCAGGAACATCCACCCGCTTGTCCATTTCCGGAAAGAGCACGAGCTGGCCATGATCGGCCGCATTGATTGGCCAGCGGCGCCGCGCGATCAAGCGGGCAAAGCCCTCGCGGCTTTCCGCCTCGCTTTCGCCCCAACATGTGCGCCCTGCGATTGCAATCGGGATCGTCTGGGCAACCAACCAATCGATCCCGGCGCAGGTCTCTTCGAACCCGCCAGGACCGCGCTCGCGGTCATGGAGCGCAGCGCTCCAGTGATCGAGGCTGACGCGCAGGGTCATGTGACCAGGGAACCGGCGATGGAGGGCCTGCAGGCCTGCCTGCATCTTCGCCCGCATCATCGGCCGCATGGCGTTGGTGAGCACTAAAGCAGGATGACCAGCACTGAGCGCCAGTTCGATCAATGTCAAAATCGAAGGGTTCAGGAACGGTTCGCCGCCCGTGAAGCCAATCTCCACTGTGCCAGATTGTAGACTGGCCAAATCGCCTA
>JBIKVO010000376.1:0-3389 GCA_044356795.1 Caulobacterales bacterium | reverse complement strand
GCGCCATACGAACGTAGGCAGATACGTAGGCTGTCTGCGGGGCGTCATGGGGAGAACGCAGCCAGACCATGACATCGGCATCGACTTGCGGGACGCAAGGACAAGGACTGCGACCGGCAACCTCCCCAGCGCGCGAAAGTCCAGCATATGAACGAGGCAAGGCATGATGGAATGCCACGGGAGTTGGCCCCTATGTCCACCATGCTGGCGGAGTCCTCGTAGTAGTCCGCGGCAGGGAAAGCCTGTCACATGGCGAAGGGGGACAGTTCAATCTGCTTGGAGTGCAAACTACCTGACCGAACGAGGTGAAGACCTTTGATAATCAGTGAAATGCTGAACAAGCTCGCGACATGTATCGCTATGGCCGTGGGCCAAGGTTGAATGGAGAGCCGTATGCGCTGAAAGGTGCACGTACGGTTCGGGGAGAGGAAGCGCTTATGCGCTTCCTACTCTACTACCGATGCGGCGGGGCTTCCTGTACCTCGTGGCCGTGATGGACTGGGCGACACGGAAAGTGCTGTCCTGGCGCCTGTCGAACACCATGGAGGCGGACTTCTGCATCGCGTCGTTGGAAGAGGCGATGGCCCGGTTCGGCAAGCCGGAGATCTTCAATACCGATAGTCATACGATTGGCGCCAGTTCTCGGGTGGTTTGACTCAAACACCGATCGACCATTCGCTGGGTTGGCGCCGCATGGCTTTCCGGTGTGAGCTGACCCTCACTCCGATCGACCCGACGTGTCTTTCCCTGGACCTGTCGATCATCCGGGAACGTCCTGCGGCGAGCTCGTCTAAAAGGTGCGCCGTGACCCAAGAAGGGCCTGACCATCCGGTCTCATGACTGCCCTGTCCCTGCATTCCTCGAGGCGATGCTCGGTCACGTGCCGCAGGAAAGGATCAAAGTATAGCCGAACACTCAAAAGCATCTCACGTCGTCGGCGGCGTCGATACCCACAAGGACTTGCACGTGGCAGCGGTCGTCGATGACAAGGACCGCGTTCTCGGTGTCGAGAGCTTTCACACGACACGACATGGGTATCGCTTGATGCTTGCCTGGATGCGCTCTTTCGGCGATCTGCAACGCGTTGGCATCGAATGCTCAGGCAGCTATGGCGCGGGTTTGTTGCGTTACATGCAGGCGGCAGGGATCGAGGTTCTGGAGGTCACTGCCCCTGACATGCATGACCGACGCCGCCGCGGAAAGAACGACCACTTCGATGCGGAAAGCGCTGCTCATGCCGCCTTTGCCGAACGGCATACCGTAACACCAAGAAGCCGTGATGGAATGGTCGAAAGCCTCCGTGTTCTGAGGGTTTGTCGCAAGACGGTCGTCCAAGCGCGCCGCATCGCTTTGCAGATGATTCAGGCGACGATTGTCTGCGCACCCGACAGATTGCGAGACCCGTTGCGGCAGATGACCCGCATGCAATTAATCCGCACGTTGGCAGCTTGGCGGCCTGATTTCACGGCGTATCGGGAGGTCGAAGACGCCTATCGCATCTCGCTCAAATCGCTGGCGCGGCGCTATCTGGAACTCCATGACGAGATCGCTGACCTGGATGATATGATCGAAGCCATAGTCAAAGATCTTGCCCCAGAGCTGCTCGAGCAGAGAGCGATCGGCCTGAACAGCGGGGCGCAGCTGCTGCTGACGGCTGGCGATAACCCCGAGCGCCTCAAGTCGGAGGCCAGCTTTGCGGCACTATGTGGCGTCAGTCCTGTCCCGGCGTCATCAGGCAAGACTGTCAGGCACAGATTGAACCGAGGCGGTGATCGCGCGGCCAACAGCGCCATCCACATTATTGCGATCGGACGGTTGCGACTGGACCCGCGCACCCAGGGCTACGTTGCAAAACGGATCGCGGCGGGAAACTCGAAGCTGGAAGCCATTCGCAGCCTTAAGCGCTATATCGCCCGAGAAGTCTTCGGCATCATCATACGGCGCCAGAAGCAGATCAATCAGTCCCAGATCGCCGCTTGACCCTTAGAAGGGCGTCAGACGGGGAGGGCGAGGCCTTGGCCAGAGCCGCGCGCCTGCCGCAGCGAACGCCGCGCGCCAAAGCGGCTGTCCCGACTGCGGAGGACGGAGCGGTTACCCGTATCCGCAGCGGCCGCGTGCACATGTTCTCCACGCGCGCCAGCGCGGAAACCTTGAACGCACTCTACGCCCTGGCGCGACGAACGGCGCACGGTCACGGAGTTGTTTGAAGAGGCGGTGGGGTTGTTGGAGCGAACGGGCGCGCGTCAGCAGTCCGATTGACAATATCCCGCGCAATGACTAGTGTGCTGACTAGATTGAAGGGTAATTAGTGATGAAAGCTTGGCCAGTGCAGGACGCCAAAGCACGTTTCAGCGAGTTGCTGGATATATGCCTGCGGGAAGGTCCGCAGGTTGTCACCCGTCGTGGGGAAGAAGCGGCTGTTCTCGTCCCGGCGGACGCTTGGCGTCGGCTGCAGGCGGCGGCGCGGCCGAGCATGAAAGAGCTGCTGCTGACCGAGGAAGGGCGGGGCGACATCCCGGTAGCTCCCCGCGGCGTCCGGCGGCGTCGCGCGCCGGAAGCAATCGACTGACGCTCGGCCATTCCATGTTTCTCCTCGATACGATGGTGATTTCGGAGCTGCGCCGGCAGCGCCCCCACGGCGCCGTTCTGGCCTGGCTCAAAGGGGTCGATGACGCTGACTTGCGGTTGTCGGCGGTGACGCTCGGGGAAATTCAGGCAGGCATTGAAGTGACGCGCAAGCAGAACCCAACCCGCGCCGTAGAACTGGAGCAATGGCTCGATGCGGTCGCGGGGAGTTGGAACGTCTTGGCGATGGACGGCGCAACTTTTCGGCGCTGGGCGCAGCTGATGCATGGGCGCAGCGACGATCTGATTGAAGACGCCATGATCGCGGCCGCAGCGGCAGTGCATGGGCTGACGGTCGTGACCCGCAATGTGCGCGATTTCCGGCATTTCGGGGTGAAGACGCTGGACCCCTTCAAGGCAGCCTAACCTTGCCGCCTGTGGGATTGGGGCGCCGCAGAGCTCACCCCGGCGTCGAATGCCCGCCGGCATGATAGAACGCCGGCCGATTCATCACTGTGCCTGCGTCGACGCAGTGCCTCGACCATCGAGCGCCAGCACAGCGCGGTGCAGCGCCAGATATTCCGGCCCGCCGGGAAGCTAGGCTTGCGACATCTTCAGCAAAGCGTCGCGATAGGGCCGCAGCCGCGCAAAATGCTTGTCTTATGACTTTTCCGGCGAACAGAGCCAGCAAGAGACGCCGCCGACGAGTTAGCCGCTCGCCGGCGGCGGGAGGGGGCGGGTCGGGAAAATGCCGGCCGTGACGGGCCGACTTAGAGTGTGACCGCCCCTCTCTTTTCCTTGTGGCCTGGACGGATACCCGAGGG
>JBIKVO010000052.1:0-12140 GCA_044356795.1 Caulobacterales bacterium | reverse complement strand
GTCTGAAATGTCGAATGCGTCAAAGCCGGGTTCGAAAGTCAGTCGTACGGTTTCCACAACCGCCTCACCATCGCCGCTGATGACGCTATGGGCGGCGCGGAATTTGCCCAGCGCCCGCGGCGCGCGTGCGCGTCCGGCGGCCGCTGGCTCGCCGATCAGCACAATATCGCCGCTGCTGGTCAGTACGCCATTGTCCAGGCGCCCTGCGACATCCTGCAAAGCCAGCGGATTGAACCGCGCCCGCGTCGGCGCGCCGGCGGCGTCCGGCGGCGGCCGATCCAGCACCATCGCCCGGCCGCCGGTCAGGCGCATCGCCCCTGCGTCAGAGGCGAAGTCCATCTGGGCCATGGTGATGATCACCGGGAAGGCGTCGCCATCCACCCGCCCGCCGCGCACCGCCCCGCGGACGCCAGCGGCGTCGAAATCCACATAAGCCCGCTCGGCCTGCGCGGTCAGGCCGCCGCCTTCGAGCGCTGCGACAAACCGCGGCGCCAGCACTTCAGCCGAAGCGGTGCGGCCCTTGAAAATCAGGGATGCGCCGTTGAACGCCAGGGTCGCCGGGGCGCCGGTTTCGCTCAGCCGCCCGGTGAAATTGCGCCCCGCAACCCGGACGCCGCCGCTCATCGCGCCATTCGGGGCTATGCGCAGAAAATCGCGTCCCACCGCGCAAACTGGCAGACTGAGGCCGTTGAACACGCCGCCCGCCGCCGTCAATTGTCGCGCCGAAAGGGTCAAACACGCGCCCTGCGGGGCAAGCGTAAAGCCTTCGCTGAGGCGGCCCTGCAGGCTGAATGGGGCGGTGAGGTCTTCGATGCGGCCGCCGGCCAGCGGGCCAGACCCCCGCGCGACGCCGGTCAGCGAGTACGCGCCAGTGTCCAAATCGAACCGGGCGTCACTGATCTCGGCGGCCAGCCGACTGGCGCCGGCAATCAAAGGGGCCATCGCCAACTTGCCGCGCAAGGCGCCGTCTTGCGCAATCACGGAAGCCGAGATCGTGGGTGCGCCGCCGCCGCGCAGAACAGCCTCTACGCCGCCGCGGGGCGTGAAAGACGGGCCGAGAAAATGAAAGCCATCGGGCGTGGGCGTCACCGCAAGGCGCATCCCATTGCGGCTATCAAGGCGCGCCTGCTTGAGGGTCAGTCGGCCGCCATCGGCGCTGACAAAGACAAAGCCGCCCTGCGCCGTCAAGCTGTCGGCGGCGGCGGTCAGCCCCCGGCGGATGGCGTCCAGCGGGGCGGCGAATGGCGTGTCTTCAGGGGCGACTAGGGCGGCAAGGCTGCGGCGTGAGGCGGGCGAAAGGCGTACCTGGTTGGCGTTCGGCGCGTCGATCAGGGCCCCGCTCAAAGTCAGATCGCCATTGGCCGAAAGCGCCCAGTCGCCGGCCAGATTGAGCGAAATCACCGCGGCGGCGCCAAGATCGCTGCGGGCGGCCGCGACCGTCCAGGCGCCGTCATTGGCGGACGCGGCGAGGCCATTGGCGGTCATGTCGACAAGGCGCGCCGTCGTCGCCGTTGCCTGCAGATTAAGGCCGCTCAACGCGCCCAGTGGCGATATCGTGACTGCGCCCGCGACAGCCACGCCGTCGACGCTGATCCGGTCGCGCTGCAGGCGGGGCGCATTGATCTGCCCGTCAACGCGCCACCCCTCGGCGGTGGACCGCACAGTTGCCGCGCCGGTCGCCTGATCGGGGCCGGTGATCGCGGCGGTGAGTGCGAAATCCGCGCCCAGGCGGCCGGCGCCGTCGCCCCGCGCCCGCACCGCACCGAAAGGCGTCGCGAGCACGACCTGGGCATCACGGAGCGCCACCCTGATCGGCGGCGGGGGCGCGGGCGCTTGCCAAGGCGTTGGCGCCAGCAGCGCGTCCAACGCGCCCCAGCGGAGGCCCTGATCGGTCAGAGCGCCGCGCACAACCAGCCCCTCAGCGACCACTGTGTCGAGCGCCGGCAGCAGCGCCCAGGCCCAATCGACGGTCATTCTCTGTGCGGTCAGGTCGGGCGCGGCAGCCGGCCCCAGCGCGATATCCGTCAGCGCGACGCCGGATAAATCCACGCGCTCCACCATGAAGCGATGGGCGACGCCGCGGGCGTCCAGCGCCTGGCCGACCGCCCATTCCACGGCCGGTACGCGCACCAGCCATACCACACCCAATATCCCCAGCACACCCAGCGCCGTAACGCCCACGGCCGCCGCGCCCCGGCCAAACCCGGGGCGGCTTCGGGCGACATCGTCTGGCGTCAGGGGGGCGGGGCGGTCTGTCATGATGTGGCGTGGGCGAAGAGTCCTCTCCTCTGTGAAGGGTTCAGCCTGAAAGGCCAATGAATTCTGAAACAGCAGCCGTGCAGGTAAGCTCGCGTGACATTGGGGCGCGACGCACGCTAGAGCCGGGACCTGCGATGGTCGTCAGGGTGGCCAACGCTGAACAATTCGGGCATGCATGACAATTCCCGTTGGCGCCTATGGTCCAGGCTGGTCCTGGAGCACTTCGCGGCTGGTGGCCTTGGCCGCAGCGCTTGGCATTGGCGCGGCCTGGACAGCCTATGCCGCATTGGCCCCCGATCTGCGGTTTGGCGGTGATCAGGAATTGCGCCAGACTGCAGCCGCCCTCAGCATAGAGCACGAAGCCTTCACCGCTGCGCTCGGGCTGGTGGAAGCGCGCACGTCAGAAATTGCCCAGGGTGAATTGCTGCCGGACTTGTTGCGCCGCCTAGGCGCTGAGCACGAAGAAGCCCGCGCGGTGACGCAGGTCTTGGGCGGGTTTGTCGATGTCGCCGATCTCGCCTCTGGGATGGCGATCAGCGCCTATTTCGTCCGCGGCGGCGGCCGACCCAAACTCACCGGTGTGTCGTTTCGGTCTGAACCGGGTACGGTGATCAGCGTCAATCTTGCGCATGATGGGCTGTTCCGCGCCCGGCCGATCATCATGCCGCGGATTTTTGATGTCGCTGCCGCGACCGGGCAGGTGGAAACTTCTTTGTATGAAGCTTTGGTCGGCGCCGGTCTTGGTGAACGCGAAGTGCAAGCCTTCGCTGATGTGTTCGCTTTCGACATCGACTTTCAGCGCGACATCTTTCCCGGCGATCGATTTGAGATTGTGTTTGAACGCTTCCGTGATGACGCCGGCCAAACTGTGCGCACGGGTGAAACGCTCTTTGTGTCGCTGCAAACGCGCTCTGGCGTGAAAAATTATTATCGCTACAAGGCGCCGGGCGGCGATGCGGAGTGGTACGATCCCGAGGGTCGCACGGCGCGCAAATTCCTGATGAAGACGCCGATTAACGGCGCGCGGTTATCGTCCGGATTCGGCATGCGCACCCATCCGGTGCTGGGCTTTTCGCGCATGCATCGCGGCGTTGACTTCGCCGCCCCGATTGGCACGCCGATCATGGCCGCCGGCGATGGTGTCGTGGAGAAGGTGGGGTGGGGCGGGGGGCTTGGCCGGATGGTGCAGCTGCGCCATGCCGATGGCTATGAAACCGTTTATGGTCACATGAGCAATTTTGCGCGCGGACTCTCGCCTGGCGAAACGGTGCGGCAGGGGCAGTTGATCGGATATGTCGGCTCCACCGGTCTCTCCACCGGGCCGCATCTGCATTATGAAGTGATCCATCGCGGCGAACACATCAACCCGATGAGCATGCGCGTGCCCACCGGTCGCAATATCGAAACAGCGTTCATGGCGCAGTTTCAGGCCGAGAGAGCACGGATTGATGCGTTGCGTCGCGGTGAAAGGGCCTCGCCCAGCGCCGTCAATGCGGTGACGCAGGCCTCGCAACCCACCGCTGACGGATTGCGCGGCGCGATCGAGTAGGTTGTCTTCAGTCGATCGAGTATTCGTCGTCGGACTTGCCGGTTCGGTCGGTTTCACGTCGCAGGGCGCCGCGATAGTTCGGATCTTTGCGCCGACGCCGATCCGGGCCGACATAGGTTTTCGTGCGCAAGAAGAGGCGGCGATGTTCAATGACCGCCGTCAGGCGCTGCAGCAGCGCCGATGCCGCCAGCGGTTTGGCCAGCACTTCATCGATGCCGGCGTCTCGCGCTGCCTCAATCGTTGATCGTTCGGTGTGCGCGGTCAGAAGGATCAAGGGGGTGTCGCACGCCGCGATGTCGTCGCTGCGGCGCAACAGCGAGGCAAATTCCAGCCCGCTGATTGGCTGCATGTGCTGATCGATGATGATCACGTCCGGCTGCCAGGTCTTCATCATCGCAAAAGCGTCCGCCCCGTCAGCGCATTCGCGAACATCGCGCAGGCCCAGCGCCCGCAGCAGTGTAGAAACGATGACGCGCATATAGTGGTTGTCGTCCACCACCAGAATGCCAAGATTGACTGGACCCGTCGTCATGAATGGCGCTCAGCGAGATCGAAGCCGGCGTTCCGCAAGTGGGGCGGCCTCACGCTTTGGTGCTGCCGCAAGGTCACTCTCGGCGCCCGGCGTTTGTTTTTTCCTCGACCGATGATGCGGTGTGGTCAAGGGCAAAACCGCTCCACCAATCCCGCAATAGACAGTGGGCGAGCCAGTTCTTGCTGTTTGGCTGGAAAGCGTTTGGCCGGATCGCGGATGTAAAAAGGCGCTCATCGTGTGATGAGCGCCTTTCATGTGCGCAGCCGTGGTGCGCTGGCGGGGGTGGGGCGCTGCGCCATTCGCTAATCGCCGCGTCACGCGGCGGCGCTGTTTTCCTGCGGATCGCGCAACACATAGCCGCGCCCCCACACGGTTTCGATATGGTGTTCGCCGCCCGTGGCGCCGGCGAGCTTTTTGCGCAGCTTGCAGATAAAAACGTCGATGATTTTCAATTCTGGCTCATCCATCCCGCCATAGAGATGGTTAAGGAACATTTCCTTCGTCAAGGTCGTACCTTTGCGGAGCGAAAGCAGCTCCAGCATCTGATATTCTTTGCCGGTGAGATGAACACGTTGATTGCTGACCTCAACGGTTTTCGCATCGAGATTGACAACGATATCGCCTGTCTTGATCACGCTTTGCGCAAAGCCTTTGGAGCGACGCACGATCGCATTGATGCGGGCGATCAGCTCATCTTTGTTGAAGGGCTTGGTCATATAATCGTCGGCGCCAAAGCCGAGACCGCGAACCTTCGCATCGATATCAGCGTTGCCGGAGAGGATCAGGATCGGGGTGTTGACGCGCGCCAAGCGCAACTGCTTCAACACGTCAAAGCCGGTCATGTCAGGCAGGGTCAAATCTAGCAGGATGATGTCATAATCATACAGCTTTCCAAGATCGACGCCCTCCTCGCCCATATCGGTGGAGTAGCAATTTAAGCCTTCCGACTTGAGCATCAGTTCAATGCCTTGCGCCGTGGCGCGATCATCTTCGATGAGCAGGACCCGCATCGCGCTTCTCCATTCGGCCGCGTATTTGCCGCGCACCCAATTCAACTAGCGTTACTATTACCAGCATGGATTAGTTAACGAAGTGTAGAGCTGTCCTGCTTCGCGCCATCGATCAAGCATAATTTCGTCATTAATGTTGACGTTTCGGACGCGCAATGGATTTTCGCAAAAACTGGCGTCTTCAGACTACGAACGCACAGCGAATTGCTGCAATGTGCAATTGGTTGCTTACCAGAACTCGATGCAAGTGCGCAACGTTTCCATAATGATCCGGTGGCGGAATGACTGATCAAACTTTGCTGGACATGGCTGCAAGGGTCGCGTCGATCCCGACCGTCAAGATGACAGGGCGCGTCAGCGGCCTCAATGGTTTGCTTGTGGAAATGACGGGCCCGCAGCAGGCTTTGGTTGTCGGGGCGCGCGCAGTTATCGAAGGGGCGGGGCGTGCTGAAATCGTCGGCTTCCATGGCGCTGCGGCATTGGCGTTGCCGCTTGATCCTCTGGATCGCATTCGCCCCGGCGCACGCGTGCGTTTTGAACCGGATATCGCCGCGATCCGCCCCTGCGACGGGTGGCTCGGCCGCATCATCGATGCGTTTGGCGAACCGATCGATGGCGCTGGCATGTTGCCCACGGGCGTGCAAGCGCGGGCGGTGCGCGCGGGTCCGCCTCCCGCGCATGGCCGCAATCGGGTCGGCGCGCGGCTTGATACTGGCGTGCGCGTGATCAATTGCTTTACGGCCCTGTGTCGTGGTCAGCGGATGGGGATTTTTGCTGGCTCTGGTGTTGGCAAATCCATTTTGATGAGCATGCTTGCCAATGGCGCCAACGCCGATGTCATTGTGATTGGCCTGATCGGCGAACGCGGGCGCGAGGTGAAAGAGTTTATCGAAGACACTTTGGGTGAAGATGGCCGCGCACGCGCCGTTCTGGTTGTCGCAACATCAGATGAACCGGCCGCGCGCCGGCGGCTTGCCGCTTACACCACATTTGCAGTGGCGGAGCATTTTCGCGATCAGGGCAAAGATGTTTTGCTGTTGCTCGACAGCGTCACCCGGTTTGCGATGGCGGGTCGCGAAATCGGCCTTGCCGCAAAGGAACCGCCAACCGCAAAAGGTTACACTCCGTCGGTTTTTGCTGAATTGCCGAGACTTTTGGAGCGTGCAGGACCGGGGGTGCAGGGTCAAGGCGGATCCATCACGGGCCTGTTTACGGTGTTGGTGGATGGCGATGATCACAACGAACCGATCGCTGATGCGGTACGTGGGATTCTCGATGGACACATCGTGATGGAGCGCAAGATCGCGGAGCGCGGCCGCTATCCTGCGATCAATGTTTTGAAGTCGGTGTCGCGTCTGATGCCCATGTGTCATACACCGGAAGAAAATGCCCTGGTTGCGCGGGCGCGGCGTTTGCTGGCGTCGCACGAGGACATGGCGGAGTTGATCCGGATTGGCGCTTATCGCGCCGGCGCTGATCCCACGATCGATGAAGCGATCCGCCGCCTGCCGGCGTTGGAGGCTGTCTTGTCACAAGGGCGCGATGAATATAGCAGCTTGGCGGAAAGCTTTGCTGCGTTAGAGCAGGCTTTGTCGTGAAAGGCGTCACCCCATGAGCCGGGCTTTATACACGCTGCTGCGGATATATCGGACCGCGATCGAAGATGCCTCAAAGATCGTCGCAGACTATGTTGCGCAGCGCGCCGAAAATGCGCGTCAGATCGAAGCCATCCAAAGCCAATTGCAGGCCGAGATCCTCGCCGCTATGGGCGATCCATTGGCTGCATCCATGTTGCCTGGATTCACGCAGCAAATGCGCGCAAGAATCGCTGCATTGTGTCAGCGCGACGCCATATTGGAATGCGAAGAAGATAGCGCGCGCGATCGCTTGGCGGCAGCCTATCTTGAAGAAAAGAAGATCGAGCATCTGATCGAAGCTGTTGCCCAGCGCGACGAGCAGGAAAAATCCGCCCGCGATGCGCAACTCATGGATGAATTGGCGATCATCAGCGCGCGCACCCGGTGATTGGGCGTTACCGAGACGTTAAAGCGACCTGCAATACAAGCCCCGCTCAATCTCTGCACTGCATAGGGGTAAAGTCTTTATGCTTGCGGGCCGCTCAGGGTTGCTGCAATGCGCATGACGTCGTCAAATGCTGCCGATTGCGGATGGCGCATCGGCAAAGGCATTTGTGCGCGCACTGCATCCAGCACCTTCCCATCGCGGCTGATCAGGCCGGCCAGCGCCGGGCGGAATTTCAAGAAGTTCTCGCACGCGCGCGCAAACTGCTCATAAATCCGTCGGCCGCTCGTGCGCGTCTCGCACATATTGACTACAAGGCAGGGCAGGCACTGCGGTTGGCGCGTGCGTACAACTTTGATCAAGGCGTAGCCGTCGGTAAGGGCGGCAGGATCCTCCGTGGTCACCACCAGGAGAATATCGGCGGCGCATGCAAAACGCAAAACCGATGGTTCAAGCCCCGATCCGCAGTCCAACAGAACGCGATCGTACTGGGGCGTGAGCGCTGAAACACCATTCGCGATGCGATTGAGATCGTCGGCCTTTAAATTCGCCAAAGCGCCCGAGCCGGAATGGCCCGGCAGCAGATCAAATCCGCCCGATCGTGCAGGCCCGCCCATCACCGGCGTAACCGCGGCTTCGATGTCAATCCAACCGCGCAACACTGCGGAAAGATCCGACTGGGGCCGCAATCCCAGGTGCACGTCGACATTGGCGAGGCCAAAGTCGCAGTCCACCAGCAATGTTCGTTCACCGCGCCGTGCAAAAGCGCTGGCCAAGGTCACGCCGAGCCACGTTTTGCCCACGCCGCCCTTGCCTGATGCAATGGCGACAACGGAGGCGGGCGCCACCGATGGGCGCAGCGTTACGTCTGCGGGATACATGATTGCAGGCTCCGTGCACATCGGAACTTCTGTCCATGGCTTGCACATGCTGCGCACAGCTTGGTTGACGCACGGTGTATTTATGCTGCCGCGGCGACGATTTAACTTAATAATGTGTGAATGTTTCGGCGCGTGGCGTCATACTTGTCCGATCGATTTGAGTTTGGATTTCGTGTGCACTTCATTTTGACTTAACACTGCTGTCAGCGGCCGGAAGCGTTCGATTAGGCTGCGCACATAGGGGCGGATCATTGGGCTCGTCAACAGCACCGGCGTCTCCCCCGCCTGTGCAGCCCGCTCAAACGCGGCGCGCACATCTGCAACAAACTGATGCAATTTCGACGGCGCCAACGCGAGTGTTTTCTCACGCTCACCAACAAGTGCATCCGCCAATGTCGTCTCCCATGCAGGCGACAGCGTTACAATTGGCAAGACGCCATGGGGGTTTTTGTGTTGCTGAGAAATCTGGCGTGACAGCCGCGTGCGTACATGCTCGGTGATCTGAATAAGATCATGGGTTGCCGGTGCTGCCTCAGCAATGGCTTCGACAATGGCGACGAGATCGCGGATTGAGACGCGCTCTTTCAAAAGATTTTGCAGCACACGCTGAACGCCAGACCAGCTGATATGTGTCGGCGCCACATCGTCCAGCAATTGCTGTATCTCCTTTGGCAACTCTTTGATCAGCTTCTTGACCTCCGAGAAGGTCAACAATTCACCCATGTGATCTTTGATGATTTCGGTGAGGTGGGTGGACAGAACCGTCGATGGATCAACCACCGTATATCCTCTGAAACTCGCTTCATCGCGCGCGGTTTCATCGATCCATGTTGCATCAAGGCCGAATGCGGGTTCTTTCACGGGTTCACCAGGAATAGCCACGCCAAGGCCAGACGGGTCCATCGCCAAAAGCTGGCCCATTCTTAGGCTGCCGACGCCGGCCTCCATCTCGCGAATGCGCACCACATAACCATTGGTGTCGAGTTGAATATTATCCAGTATGCGCACCTGCGGCATCACAAAGCCCAATTCCTGGGCCAGATTCTTGCGTAGCGCGCGAATTTGGTCAGTCAGCCGCCGGCCTTGCACTTCATTCAGCAGCGGCAGCAAACCAAAGCCCAACTCGATCCGTATGTCATCCATTGCAAGCGATTGGTGCGGCGTTTCCTCAGGCGCCTGCTGCTCGACTGCGGCCTCAGCAGTTGCGGCTTCCGCCTTGGCGCCGGCATTGTGCAAGCGCCACGCCAAAAGACCAGACGCAATCGCCAAAATCAGAAACGGGATGGTTGGCATGCCGGGTAAAAAGCCCATCATGGCTGCGCATGCCGCCACAACACCCAATGCTGGCGGATACGAGGCCAATTGCCTCATTAACGCCTTGTCCGCCGCACCTTCGACACCCGCTTTCGATACCAAAAGACCGGCAGCCACTGAAATGATCAGCGCTGGAATTTGGCTCACCAAACCGTCGCCAACAGTCAGGCGGGTATACACATCAGCAGCCTCACCGAAGGCCAGTCCGTGCGAAACAACGCCGATCACAATCCCGCCGATCACATTGATCGATGTGATCAGCAGGCCCGCGATGGCGTCGCCGCGGACAAACTTTGACGCACCGTCCATGGCGCCGAAGAAATTGCTCTCGTCTTCCAGGGCTTTGCGGCGCGCCCTTGCCTCTGTTTCAGTGATCAGGCCGGCGCTTAGATCGGCGTCGATCGCCATCTGTTTGCCGGGCATAGAGTCGAGTGTGAAACGGGCGGCCACTTCGGCGATGCGCGATGAGCCGCGCGTGATAACGATGAAATTCACCAGCACCAGGATGACAAAGACAATCACACCGATGATGAAATTGCCCTGCATGACGAATTCGCCAAACGCGGCGATGACATCGCCTGCAGCATCGGGGCCATTGTGACCTTCGGACAGAATAAGCCTCGTTGACGCCACATTCAGCGCGAGGCGAAACAAGGTTGTCAGAAGCAATACAGCCGGAAATGCCGTGAATTCGAGTGGCTTTTTGATCATCAGGGCTGTCATCAGCACCAGAATGCTGGAAGTGATCGACAGCGCCAACATGAAGTCCATCAGCCAGGCCGGCAGTGGCACCAGCATGATGGCCAGGATGAGCAGAACGCCCGCTGCAAGCAGCACTTCGCCGCGCACGATGCCGGCGCCAAACATGCGCAGATCAAACGTGGTTGCGCGTGCGGCGCTTGTTGCATCTGTCATGATTATGTGTCCGTCAGGCCGCAACGCCGCTTGGCGGCGGCGGAATCTCAAGGCCGCGCTCGGCATATTCGTTCAATTTGTTGCGCAATGTGCGGATGGAGATTCCCAAAATTCTCGCCGCGTGCGTGCGGTTTCCCAGGCAGTGTGTAAGTGTCTCGAGGATCAAGTCCTGCTCAACCTCTGCAACTGTTCGCCCGACCAATGCACGGGCTGCAGCCTGCGCTGCGCGTGTTGCGACATCGTCGCGCGCGTGAACCGCAGTAAAGCCGTTCGGGCGCAAATCATCGGGCTCAATCGCATCGCCGCGTGCAAGCAAGACGGCGCGATGAACTGCATTTTCAAGTTCACGAACATTACCAGGCCAGCGGTACGCCATCGCCTCATCAATTGCGGCTGGCGTCAATCTTAACGAAGTGCGGCCGTTGGCTTTCGCGTACTTGTCGACGAAGTGGCGCGCCAGAGCGGGAATGTCGGACTTGCGTTCGCGCAGGCTTGGAATGCGCAGCGACACAACGTTCAAACGATACAATAAATCTTCGCGGAATTCCCCGGCGCGCACGGCTTCACCGAGATCCCGATTGGACGTCGCAATAATCCGGATGTCGACCGGAACGGGTTTGGAGCCGCCAACGCGATCAATCACGCGCTCTTGGATTGCACGCAGCAATTTGGCCTGCAAGCGCAAATCCATCTCGCTGATTTCGTCAAGCAAGAGTGTGCCGCCATCCGCTTCTTCAAATTTGCCGATCCGGCGTGCCTGTGCGCCGGTGAACGCATTCTTCTCGTGTCCAAAGAGTTCGCTTTCCAAAAGTTGTTCGGGGATGGCCGCGCAATTGACCGCGATAAAGGGCGCGTCTGTGCGTTTCGAGCGGGCGTGGATATAGCGCGCCATGACTTCCTTTCCGACGCCGCTCTCTCCAGTCAGCAAGACCGATGCGCTCGATCCTGCAATCTGATCCGCCATGCGCATGACATCCCGCATGGCGACGTCGTCACTGACAACATCAACAGCGTCATCGCTGATCGTTGCCAGAATCGCGGCCATCAATTCAGCATCGGGCGGAAACGGTATGAATTCGCGAGCACCTGCACGAATAGCACCGGCGGCGGTTTCCGGAGACGCTGACACTCCGCATGCAACGACTGGCACTGCGATGTGCTCGCGTTCGTTTGCGGCGATCAAAAGCGCAATATCGAGCGACGCATCGACCAGCAACAGATCAGCGCCACGTCCTGCGCGCAGGGCGTTTGTCGCCATCTCGACAGTGTCGACATGAGCAACTTTAGCGCCGCGCGCCATTGCGATTCGGGTCGCTGCGGCGATCTGCCCATTCAGGGGCCCAACGATGAGAATCCGCATAAAGTCATTGCTCCACCGCTTAGCCGTTCACTTCGCCGTCTTTGATGATTTCGGTCATGGTGACCCCAAGACGATCTTCCACCAAAACAACCTCACCGCGCGCGACCAGGCGATTATTGACATAAATGTCGATCGCTTCCCCAACCCGACGATCGAGTTCAAGAACCGATCCCCGTGTCAGCCTTAACAAGTGCGCAACATCAAGTTGGGTTTTGCCGAGCACAGCTTGAATCTGAACAGGAACATCAAAAACCGGCGCAAGATCAGCGGCGGCTTTTTCTTCGCCGTCATCAATCTG
>JBIKVO010000375.1:0-3404 GCA_044356795.1 Caulobacterales bacterium | reverse complement strand
CGCGTTCCTTTCAAAACAGCGCTATCCTTGCGATACTGCGAATGAATTGCAAGTGGCTGTCCGCGATGTGGCGGCAGGGTGGGGTGAAAGGCGCACGATGCTGGTTTTGCTCGATCAGGTTTTGGATGCCGATGGCGTCGCCCGCGTCCGCGAGGGCTTGGCCGCGGCCCCCTTGGTTGATGGGCGGCGGACGGCGGGCGCGCGAGCGGCTGCGGTGAAGGCCAATCGCCAAGCCGATGGCCGCGACGGCCGGGTGCAGGCGCTTGAACGCTTTGTGCATCAGGGGCTCGGCGCGCATCTGCTGTTCCAGCGTGCGGTGCGGCCAAGCCGGATCTCGCGGTTGTTGTTTTCCGTCTATGGCGTCGGCGATACCTATGGCCTACACACCGATGACGCGGTGATGGGTGATCCGCCGCTGCGTACGGATGTGGCGTTCACGCTGTTTCTGGCCGCGCCTGAGACCTACGACGGCGGGGCCTTGACCGTGACCGGTCCCAGCGGCGTGCAGGAAGTCAAACTCAGGGCCGGTGATGCGGTCGTTTATCCTGCGGGTACAATTCACGGCGTTGGCGCTGTCACGGCGGGGGAGCGCTGGGCCTGTGTCGGCTGGGCGCAAAGCCTGATCCGCGATCCCTGGAAACGGGAATTGCTGTTTGAGCTGGATGGTGCGCGGGCAGCCCTGGCCGATGGCCCGAGAGAGGCGCTGTTGCAGATCGACAAGGTGCAAAGCGGCCTGGTCCGGTTGTGGGCGGAGCTGTGATCCTGTCCGAACAGTCAAGCGAACCGGATTGATAAGCGCTGTCGGCTGGTTCACGACATCGCGATGAACAGCGACAACCGCTTTTCTCTCGTGTCGCTTGCCGACATCACGCCCGAAGCCTGGGACGCGGTGACGCGCGGGCGCGCGCTGCCAACGCAACACTATGCGTGGGTCGCGGCGGCTGCGGAAGCGCATGCGCAGGGCGGTGCGACGAAGGTGGCGCTGGTGGGGGCGGCGTCGGCGCCGCGGGCTCTGGCGCCATTGGGACGCGAGCCGGATCAAGCGGGTAGGCTTGGCTGGTTGGGCTGCGAAACCTTGAGTGAGGGCTATGAGGTGATCGCGGTCGATGACGCCGCGCGCCACAGCCTCGCGCAGGGTTTGGTGCGGTTGGGTCGGCCCTTGGCGTTTGGCCATTATCACGCCGATACGCCCTGGATCGATGCACTGAAGCAGGCGTGCCGTGGGCGCGGCCTGGTGATGGTGCGCGCGCGCGCCGAGCGGTCTTTTCCCGTGATTGCGCTGTCGCCAGAATGGCGTGATCCGATCAGCCAGATGCGGGCACGCGCCAATGATCACAAACGCAAAGTCAAAGCCGCAGCAAAGCTCGGCGCTATCGCGTTTTCCGCCGTCACGCCGAAGCGGGATCAACTCTCTGGCTTGATGGATGAAGTGTTGACCGTCGAAGCGCGCAACTGGAAGGGGCGCGCGGGCAGTGCGGTGTTGTGCAATCCGCCGATGGAGCGGTTTTATCGCCGCTATGCGGAATTGGCCTGCGATGCGGGAATTTTGCGGCTGTTCTTCTTGCGGATTGGCGCGGACATCGCTGCGGTCCAGATCGCAGTCGAAACCGAAAACGCCTTCTGGCAGCACAAGATCGGTTATGATGAGAAGTTCCAGAGGGTGTCGCCAGGAAATCTCTTGATGGCGGAAACCATTCGATGGTCGGCGGAGCGGGGCCTGGCCGCGTACAACTTCATGGGCAAAGAAGCTGATTGGACGTTGGATTGGACAGATGTCGCACGGCCCTGTGCGGCGGTGCGCATCTATCCGTTCAATCTGGTGGGCGCGATGGCGGCTGGTTTTGATGGGCTGGATCTGGGCTGGCGCGCAGTGAAGAAAAAGCTGAAGCGTTGACGCGGCACACACACTGATGGTGAAGCGCCGCGCCAACCCAAACTGGTGGGTGGCCTATAACGGCCGCCCGGTATTGGGATCGATCGTCGAGCTGGATGGCCCTGGATCGGCCGGCATCGAGGAACTGGGCGCCGCCCCAACAGCCCCGCCCAGCAATTCGCGCGCCCGATCCAAGATCCATTTCGCGATATCCATCGACATCACGCCGGCAATGATGCCGAGGAGCGATACTGTGAATGGATTCAGATTGGACCCGACAGACTGCGCCTGATCGCCGCTGCCGCCAGATAGCGAGAAGCCCGCCAAAGTCGCGTTGGCGACAATGTAAAACGCCAGCGCCGTCGCCATGCCAAACACCAGCCGAACAATGATGTCGCGGAAATGCACATTGGCGTTCGGCACCATATATAGCGGAAAGAGATACAAAATCGCACCCAGCGCGCCCATCACACACACGAGCAGGGTTGAGAGGAACGTCGGGTGCATTTCCGCAAAGGTGCGGCCAATGCCCAGAGGGCTCGACGCTTTCAGGGCCTCCGCCTCCGCGGCGACGCGCCGGAAGTCGGCGCCAAACATGGTTTGCTTCTGTACGATCTGCCCGCGTGCTTGCGCCACCGCATCCCCGGCGGCGGCCTGCACGCGCTCGGCTGCGGTCAGCTTGGGCGTCAAAGTGGAGATGGTGTCTTCCACATCGCCCACCTGATTCATGGCGGAGCGCACCGCCGGGATGGCGGCGCGCACAGCAGCGGGGACCGCGCGCGCTGTGGCGAGAGCGTCCAGCCGCGCTTTCAGGGTGATTTCGTCATACTGCGTGCTCGGGGCGGCGGGGGCACGGCCGGCCTCTGCCTCCAAGCGGTCCACCGAGGCGAGCACTTGCGCTTGGAGCGCGCCAAGTCGGTCGCGCGTGCGGTCAAGCTCGCCGCGGGCGGTGACGGCGGCGGCGTCAGCGGCGGCGGCCTCCGCCATCAGCGGCGCCATGCGCGTTTCCAGGGCGCCCACCTCCTTGCTTAACGCTTCAATTTCGGCGAGGCGAATAATCCCGCCCGTCTGTGGCGCCACCTGGGCGACATAATGCTGGAACGAGCGCGAGGAGAACATGATCGCGTTCAAAAACAACGCTGCCAACATGCAAATCAGTAGAAAAAAGCCTACCAGCCAGCGGTGCATGGTCATGAGTGCATCTCCCCTCGGCGGGACGCGCGCCAGACAGGTCGGTCTTGTCCCTTTTGATCCATTGTCATCTTAACCGCTTGCCGTATGAAGCGCGACTACCCATTCCGTGCTTGGGGAAATTTGCAAACGTTGCCTTGCGTGTTGCGGCAGCGCCGTCACACCACGGTTTCGCGTTGCGACCCATAGGCGTGGGCGTCGGCCATCACCCGATGGGCCGCAGCAAGGATCGCAGCGTCGGCCATCCGGGTGCGCAGGCGCTTCACGGTTGGGCGCAAGCCTTTGGGCTTGAGATCGCTGACATCGCCGCCCTCCGCCATAGCAGCGTCCAGCAGCAGTT
>JBIKVO010000373.1:0-3412 GCA_044356795.1 Caulobacterales bacterium | reverse complement strand
TCTGAAACGCACGGCGATTGCAGTGCCGCCCGCGCCGTTTCCGGAGCTGGTCGGCTTCATAGCGACATTCGTGACGCCGTTGCTTTCGCCGGACGCCGCCACCACCATGTCTTCACAGCAATGGCCGCAAGGTGGCCCGTGGACGACGCCGACAGGTCCTGCGAAAGACGCTCAGAGAGAATGAACTGGGGAAGTGCGTTCGATGAGGCCGGACATAGTGTTCAGCATCGTTCTCCGGATCACCGCCTTTGGGGATCATCCCCCTTGAAAGGGATGCGATGTCTTACTCAATCGAACTCGCATCAGGATCTTCGGACTGGTGACAGCTCCCCGACGGAATCTGGATGATAGCGAAGGTAGAGATCTGGCCAAGTCGGCTCCGATCATTCGGTTCGGCATTCGGCAGAGCCGCCTCAGTCCTGTCATTCGGGCGCGTCACCGCCGCCAGGTCGGAGCTGGCCGATAATCCAACCTGTCCAATGGCTGATATCCGGCGGAGGGCAGTCGGACGCTGGTTTTCGCCATCAGGCAATTCATCGCCGATGACGGTCATCGCCCTGTCGCTCGCTAGTGTCGGCTTTGTGGATCATTTTCTCCGCTCTCGAGCAACAGACCCAGTTCACAGAATAGTCGAGTCAGCCGGAGGGATTTCACCTCCGGCTGCTCCCAGAACCGTGCGTGAACCTCTCGATTCACACGGCTCCCGATGCTCGGCCGTCAAGAGCCACGAAGCGCCAATGCGCGAAGAGCGTTGGCTGGGATCGGCGCACATGCGCCAGCCAGTAACGCGCGCCGCGCGGTCGACGTAGGAGCCGGCGGTATTTCCGCCGGGCCCAACGGATCAGAAAGACGTCGATGCGCCGCAGAATCTGCGACACGCGCCCGCCATTGAAATGGCCGAAGTAGCCGATCCAGCCTTGGATGTACTTGTTGTACGTCGCAGCCAGATCTTCGAGGCTCATCTGCGTCCAATGATGCAGCCGCCATCCACGGATCGCCCGCCCGATTGCCTTGGTGGCTTTCGAGCTGATCGCCGGCAGAAAAGAATGCACGTGGAGTTTGCCGTGCCAGATCGATTTGCGCGGCCTGAAAGTATAGCCGAGGAAGTCGAAGCTGATGACGGGATAATCTCCCCTGCGGTTCAAATCCCTGCAGTAGACGATTTTGGTTTTCTGCGGATGTAGCGTCAGCTTGCACGCCGCGAAACGCGCTTCGAGCGCAAGCCATAAGGCCTGCGCCTGCGTTTCACTGCGGCAGTGGCAGATGATGTCGTCGGCATAGCGTTCGAATGGGATGTGCGGAAAAGTCCGCGTCATCCACATATCGAAAGCGTAGTGAAGAAACAGGTTCGCCAAGAGAGGGCTGATGACGCCTCCCTGCGGCGTTCCCGCTTCGCGCGCAACGATGCTGCCATCTTCGAGTTGCACCGGCGCCTTCAGCCATCGCTCGATATAGAGAAGTTCCCATGGGCAATCCGTGTGCGCACGTACGGCCTTGAGCAACATGTCCCAATCAATCGTGTCGAAGAAGCTCTTGATGTCGATATCAAGCACCCAATCGCTGCGCCAGCATCGCTGGCGCGCAATGCGGACCGCGTCGATCGCCGATCGCCCTGGACGATATCCGTAGGAATCGTCATGGAAGATCGGGTCAAGAACGCGCTCCAGGCGCTGTTTCACGACCTCTTGTGCAATGCGGTCCGCCACCGTTGGGATGCCCAACGGTCGCTCGCCGCCGCCAGCCTTCGGGATCATAACCCGCCTAACCGGCGCTGGATGGTAACTGCCTGAGGACATCCGATTCCAAAGCGTGTAAAGGCTGCTTGCAAGATCAGCCTCGAACGTTTCGATCGTTTGCCCGTCTACTCCAGCCGCTCCCCGGTTGGCCTTCACCTTCTTGAAGGCTTCCCAGATGTCCCACTTCGGGATGTCGAACGGCTTTGCCTTGCCCACGCGCTCCTCCCTCGACCGGTTGGCGCGTGATTTCGGCTGAACAACGCGACCCCTTCGCTCCAGCTCCATTACAGAACCTTCCTCGCTACTACGGATCGCTCCGCCCCTGTGCTCCGCGTTGGTACGCTGGCCCTTATGGATTTAGCCATTTGGACGTCTCCCTTGGCATCGGAACGACAGGTTCTCACGTTCCATACGAAAGCCTGATGCGGGCTCGCGCCGTCTTCACGCCGGACGCCGCTCGGTCGGAAATCAGGACCCCCACCGAACTGATCCCGGGAGATGGCGAAGCCCCCGGTTTTGACGTCGCCTAAGCAACTTTCGACGCTTCATCGACGGTTTGCTTTCGCTCGCCTTCCCGCACCTTACCTGCCGGGATCAAGTCCCGACGTTTCTGCAACGCTCACCACCATCGCTCTTGACGACAGCAGCTTGCAGCGGTTTGAAGCCTGCGCCTGACCGCCGGCTCCGAGGGGCCCGCCCTCATCTCTCGTACAGCATCGCACCTCCTTGCGTTGGCACGTTCGTGACACACTCGCCATGATTGCCGTACGAGATCGTTGTTCAGGTCAGATCCAAAATGTCGCTTTCCGGAGCCGCCAAGAAAGCGCGAACGCGATCTTGGTTTGCGATCAAGGCGGTGGCGAGTGCGTATGTCGTTGCATTCCCCAAGCGGATAAACACCAGCTTTGGCGGCGCGCCGAGGCGCTCAACCAAGGCGCAAAAATCATCATCTTTTGACAGAAGCGCCAGCCCTTCGGCCTTCGCCGTGGCGTGGATGACGAGATCGTCCGCCGTCAACAAGCCAAAGTCCGCGACGTGCGCGCAGCCGGGAAACGCTGGTGCCAGCAATCGTTTCAGCCGGAATGACAAATTCTCGTCGATCAGAAAACTCACTCGGCCGCCACACCGGCGGCGCGGCGTTCGCGATCGGCGGCGAAGGCGAGCACGGCGCGAATATCTTCGAGCGTCAGCTCGGGAAAATCGACGACGATTTCATCGGGCGTCATCCCCGCGGCAAGATATTCCAGCACGTCATAGGCCGTGATCCGCAAGCCGCGGATGCACGGCTTGCCGGACCGTTTGTCCGCTGCAAAGGTGATGACAGAACGCCAATCCATGCTGTAATCTACAATACGTTCCGCAACCTGGGAAGTTACAAGGGTGCCGCTCCGCGGCGCATACCTTTCTGGCTTGCAGTCTCCTTTGCGGCAAACGGCATGGCTTCCACCATTGAGCTGTTACGATGGCCGCCGACGTGGCGCCGCTGACTTGGAAATTCGCGCCCCCTAACCGGCAGCTTCGGGCCAACTCGACACGGCCCTCACGTTTACGCGAACGGAAGCTTTGTAGCGACCTTGCCAGTCAGCACAGAACCGCATCGGGCGGCACCTCGCCGATCCCGGTCATTCCGCCGAACTATCGGACCTCGACAAAGTTAGTTCGACTTCGTCCTGGAC
>JBIKVO010000051.1:0-12189 GCA_044356795.1 Caulobacterales bacterium | reverse complement strand
TCGGCCCAGGCCACACGGGACCGACCTTTCAACCAGCAAAGGCACGGCCCCGGCGTAAGCACCCCGAACCGGCTCCCACAGGCGATGGCCTGGAAGCGCGGTCGGCGAGGATGGCGGACCTGACATTTGAGCATGTCCGACTAACGCCGGCCTGGGTTCAACATCGCTTCCCACCTCAGGACAAGTGCGTCCGGGAAGCTCCGAGATGAAGGGGGAGCCGGATGGTCGACATCCGACAGCCTGCTTTCGCGACGCCCGTTGACGCCGTGCGCACCCTTGCGCCCGACGCCCCGGTGGCGATCGCGCGTCCGCACCGCGTGCAGGCCGCGGCAGAATGGTTCACGTCCAATTTCCCGGGCGAGGTGCTTTACGCAGTAAAGGCCAACCCGTCGCCGTGGGCGCTGCAAGCGCTTTGGGACGGCGGGGTGCGCGGCTTTGACGTGGCGTCCGAAAACGAGATCGCGCTGGTGCGTGGCCTGTTCGGCGACGAAGCCAAGCTTGCCTATATGCACCCGGTCAAATCGCGCCGGGCGATTGCGCGCGCCTACCACGATTATGGCGTTCGCACGTTCGTGCTCGACCACGAGGACGAGTTGCAAAAGATCCTCGAAGAAACCAATGGCGCGAAGGATCTCACGCTGCTCGTGCGCCTTGCGGTATCGAATGACGGGGCCTCGCTGCCGCTGGCGGCGAAGTTTGGCGTCTCCGGCCCGGAGGCGACGGCGTTGTTGCGCAAAACCCGCGCCGCGACAGAAGAAACCATGGGCGTGAGCTTCCATGTCGGTAGCCAGTGCATGCGCCCGCTCGCCTACAAAGCGGCGATGCTGGAGGCCAACCGGGCGATTATCGCGGCCGGCGTAGTGGTGGACGTGGTCGATGTCGGCGGCGGTTTTCCGGCGATCTATCCGGGCATGACCCCACCGCCGATGCAGTCTTACATGCGCGAAGTGCGCGATGCGTTCGAGCAGATGTTCGTGGCGCAGAACGCGGTGCTGTGGGCCGAGCCCGGCCGGGCCCTTGTGGCTGAGGCCGGCTCGATCGTGACCCGTGTGGAGTTGCGCAAGGGCGACGCGCTGTACCTGAACGACGGCTCCTATGGCAACCTGTTCGACGCCACACATGTAAAGTGGCCGTTTCCGGTGCGCCATATCCGCGCCGATGGCCCCTCGCCTGCGCGCACGGCGCCGTTCAAGTTCTACGGTCCGACGTGCGATTCCATCGACGCGGCCCAGGGCCCGTTTGAGCTGCCGGCCGATGTGCGCGAAGGCGATTATATCGAGATCGGCATGCTGGGCGCCTATGGCGTGGCCATGGCCAGCCGCTTCAACGGCTTTGGCGAAACCGCCGTGGCGGTGACGCAGGACAGCCCGTGGGAGACGCTCTTTGGCGCGGCAAGCCCGGCCGAGACGGTCGACGCCCAGGCCGGCGTCGTGCAGCTGCAATCGGTGCGCGCCAAGCGCGAGCGGAAAGGCCGCGGGCGGAAGTAGAAGCGCAATTCCGGCGCGGCCGGCATCATGCGTTCGCCGCAGGCGCAGCCCATCGTTTCAGTCATCCAGAGCGCGGCCGATAGGCCGGGCCCTGGATCCGGGCTTTTTTGGAATGTCTGCCGCCGCAAGCCAGGATCTTGTGCCTCGCCTGCGGCGAACAGGATCGTCTGAGCGCGATTTGCCAGATTTTGGGCGGTCGGTCGCGGGTTCTTCAGTCGCGACCGTTTCAGGATCGCGCGCAAGGCTCGTCGTCATCATGCTCCAGCGACCGGCCGGCTTCGATGCGGGTTGACTTGATTTGATTTGATTTGATTTGGATGGGCGGTTTTCGCGCGCCCGCAGCCGCCTGCGATTGCAGGATTTCTACCGACGCCTGCGCCCCCGTCGCACGCAAACCCCTCATCATCGCCAACGCCGCCCGCACCACCCACCCGGATGCACGGACAGGATGAGGCCGGTGGGGGATTGGCCATGTCCATGATGGCGGCGACGCCGGCGCCCCACCCAGGATAACAAACGACGCAACCGCCCCGTTTCGCTATGATGCGTGCATGACTCGCCGCACCCCCCTTACCACCGCGCCGGAAATCGAACGCCTGATCCAGCTGCTCGCCAAGCTGCCCGGCATGGGCCGTCGCAGCGCCCAGCGTGCGGCGTTGGCGCTGCTGAAAAAACGCGAGGCGCTGATGGGCCCGCTGGCTGAGGCGCTGTCGGCAGCGGCGGAGAAGATCACCGCTTGTTCCAGCTGCGGCATGCTGGACGCCAGCGACCCCTGCACCCTGTGTACCGCGGTGGAGCGGGACGACAGCCTGATCTGTGTGGTGGCCGATACCGCCGATGTCTGGGCGCTCGAGCGAGCGGGCGTGTTCCGCGGCCGCTACCATGTGCTGGGCGGGCTGCTGTCGGCGATCGACGGCGTACGGCCTGAGGATCTGCGCCTTGCCGGCCTGATCGAGCGCGCCCGTCATGGCGCGGTCTTGGAGGTGATCCTGGCGCTGGCGGCCACCGTCGACGGGCAGACCACGGCGCATTATGTGGCGGAGCGCTTGGCCGGCGCCGGAGTGACGGTTTCGCGACTGGCGCAGGGCGTGCCGATCGGCGGGGAATTGGAAACCTTGGATGAGGGCACCCTGTTCGCCGCGCTGCAAAGCCGCCGACCGACCTGAACGCCGTCGCCATCCCCATCCGGTTTGCCCACAGTGAGACTGAGGGGGCGGCAAGCGATCACCCACCGTCCAAGGCCTGCGCTGCCGCAGCCCAGCCCACCCTTGCCTTTCACCCCCGTGCGCTTTAGCTCGCAGCGGCGAAGACAAATGGCCCACACACGCCGCCGGGCTGGACACGTTAAAAGATCGAGGACGCCGCCATGACAGACATTCACGCCCGCACAAAGGCGCTGCTCGCTGCGGAGGAGGCGCGCCAGCAAAATCAGCTGTGCTTCATCGCGTCCGAAAACCACGCCAGCAAAGCCGTGCGCGACGCGATCGGCTCAGTCTTCACGAACAAATATTCTGAGGGCGAACCGGGCAAGCGCTATTATCAGGGCAATGCGGTTGTCGATGAATTGGAATTCTATGTCCACGATCTGGTGCGCCAAGGCTTTGGCTTAAGCGCAGACGAATGGCACGTCAATCCGAAGGCCTTGAGCGCGGGCGTCGCGAATTTCTGCGTTGAAAATGGCGTGCTGAAGCCGGGCGACAAAATCCTGTCGCTGTATCTCTATGACGGCGGCCATCTCAGCCACGGCTGGGACATGGACGACAAGCGCGGCGTGACCATCGGCTCGCGTATTTTCAACGTCGAAATGTATCGCGTCGATCCGACCACACATTTAATCAATTATGATCAGGTTGCCGAACAGGCGCGTCGCTTCCAACCCAATCTGATCATCACGGGCGGCACCGCATATCCGCGCATGATTGATCATGCCCGGATGAAGGCGATCGCGCAGGACGTCGGCGCGCTATATATGGCCGACATCGCGCACGAAGCGGGGCTGATGATCGGCAAGGCGTTTCCAGATCCCTTCCCGCACGCCGATATCGCAACATTCTCGACGCAAAAAACGCTGCGCGGTCCGCGGGCCTCAGTGATTGTGTGCCGCAAAGAGCTGGGCGATGCGATCGACAAGGCGATTTTCCCCGGCCTGCAGGGGGGGCCGTTTGATCACCATATTTTCGCGCTCGCCGTGGCGCTGGAGGAAGCGCTGACGCCGGCGTTCAAATCCTACGCCAAGCAGGTGATCACCAACGCACAGGCGATGGCGAAAACGCTGGAAGCGCGCGGCTTCGTGCTGGCCACCGGCGGGACGGATAAACATTATGTCGTGGTTGATTTCCGCGATCGTAAAGGCCGTTTGCCAAAGCAACTGGCTGTCGATCTCGAAAGCGTCGGCATCATCTGCAACTACAACACCGTACCGCACGACACGCGCAAACCGTTCAATCCATCGGGCTTGCGGCTGGGAACACCGCCGATCACCACCCGCGGCTTCAAAGAGGCCGACACCGTCGCCGTGACCAATCTGATCGCTGATGTGTGCCTCGCCGATGGCGATGCGGGCAAACTTGCCGCGGTTGCCGAAAGCGTGGCGGCCTTGTGCCAGCGCTTCCCGGCGCCGGATGCCTATGTGTGAGGCGACCGGCCCGCGCGCGAAAGAGACGCTGTCCCCGTGAGGGAAGCGAAGGCATCGCCGGCCGACCTTTATCCAGCTTCGCGCAGGCGCTCCAAGGAGGAAGCGTCGCGCGCGGCCAGAGCGCCGGCATCTTGCAGCGCCTGCAGATGCAGCACCGCGTGCCGGCGATGGCCCTTTGCCTCCGGCCCGCCAAGGCCCGCCAATTGCGCGTGGATCGCCGCCAGAAAGCGCCGATCGCGCGCGGATGGCGCCTCGCCGGCCAGGCGCTCTGCGATGCGCAATTCTTCCAGATAGGCGTCGCGCGCGCCGGCGGCGTCACCGAGCGCGGCTAGCGCCATGCCAATGCGCTCCAGGCACACCGCCACATCGCGGCGCAAATCTGGTTCGTTTGGATGCGCCTGCACAAGATCGACGCGGCGCTGCAGGCTGGCTTCAAAGAAGCGTTGCGCCTGATCATAATCGCCGGCGCCATAGGCGGCCTCCCCGAGCTTCACCTCACTCAGCGCCAATTCCCGCGTCCACAGGCCCGGCTGGCCCTCGCGCGCGGCGAAGCCCTCGCGCACCTGGCGCGCTTTTTCAAACTGCGTGCGCGCCAGCGCCGTTTGGCCTTGCATCAGCGCCACCATGCCGATGCGATCAAAAATATGTGCGGTTTCGCGGCCCCATAGCGGCGCATGCGGCGCATCTGCCAACATCCGTTGTGCGCATTGGCGCGCCTGCTCCAGCGCATCGGCCGCACTCACGAGATCGCCGTTCTGCTGCGCCAGATCCGCAATCCGGCCCCACACGCTGACGAGATCGCGCGCCCAATCCTGATTGACCGGATCGTGATCATGCAGCTTCTGGCTGATCGTTGCGCCCTGCCAATAGGCAGCGCGCGCGCCGCGACTGTCGTTGCAGGCCCGCGCCGCATCGCCCAGCTTGCGCCAAGCAGCGGCCAGATCGCGCGCCCAATCGAGGTTGCTTTCATCACGCAGGGCCAATTGCGTGCGCACCGCGAGGCCGCGCTCGTGGGCGGCGCGGGCGGCGGCGTGATCCCCCTCGGCCCGGGCAAGATCCCCCAGCTTGATATAGGCCGCGCCAAGATCGCGGGCGAAACTGGAATTGCCGGCGTCCTGCGCCAATAGCCCTTCCATCAGCCGGCGCTTTTCCTCGAAGTGGCTGCGCGCATCGGCAAGCCGGCCAAGCGCCATGGCCAGATCGCCCAGCCGCTCATGGCCGACGCCGATATCGGCCGTCCATTGCGGATTGCCCGGATCTGCCGCAGCGAGATCCAGGCTGTGGCGCAGGCTGCGCTCATAGCCGGCGCGTGCGGCGGTGTAATCGCCCCGCTGGGCGTCGAGATCGGCCAGACGGCCATGGGCCAGCGCCAGATTACGCCGCATTTCGGCGTCGCCGGGATCATCCGCCGCCAGCCGAGCGAACAAATCGCGCACCGTCTCAAACGCCTTTTCCGCCTCCGGCAGATTGCCCTGGCGCTGCGCGATTTCACCCAAATCGTGCAGCGCAATCGCTTTCTCGCGGGGTGAAGCGGCAGCGCGGAACGCGGTGGCGGCGGCCGTGCGGGCAGCGGCCAGATCGCCCACGGCCATATGCAGCCGGGCGCAGGCCAGATGGTGGGCGCTGATCAGCGGCTCCAGCTCTGCGGCGCGGCTGAAGGCGCGCAGGGCGCGGGCGGCGTCAAACCGGCGCGCCAGCACGCCGGCGCGGCGGGCGGCGTCAGCAGCGGTGGGGGCGTCGCTTTCGGCCTCGCGCATCAAGGTGTCAAACAGGCGATGTGCGATCACAGGGTCCATAACAGCCCAGCTTTGTTGGATAGGCGAGGTTGCATAGGCGAGCCCGATTCCGGGAATCGCTTGTCGCGCGATCATACACGCTTTTCGCCGCAGCGCCCGCCGCTCTCGGATCGCGGGCGTCACAAACCGCAACACAACTTGTCTTGGCGCCGGGGGGGGCCTGACTTTAGCTAGTCTCATGGCGTCAGGCTTTGGGAGACGGGGCGCTTGGTTTGCTGGGCCTTTGGGCCCGATGATTAAGGGGGCCCGATCATGAAGAGGCCCCGATCATAAAGGGGCCCGATCATGAAGGGGCCCCGATCATGAAGAGGCTCCGATCATGAAGGAGCCCCGATCATAAAGGGCGCAGAGTTCCAGGATGCGGCTGCAACAAACCATCAGCTCAGCGGTCATGTGCGCCGGCATCGGTGTGCACTCGGGTGCGCGCGTGCGGATAAGCTTGAAGCCGGCCGCCGCGGGCACGGGCATTGTGTTTGTGCGCGCTGATATCCGCGCCTCAGCGCGCGATCGCGACCCCCGCATCCCCGCCCATGCCGACGCTGTGGTTTCCACCCATCTCGGCACCACCCTGGCGAATGCCGACGGCGTGTCCATCGCCACGGTGGAGCATCTTTTGGCCGCCTGCGCTGGGCTTGAGATCGACAATCTGATCGTCGACGTGCACGGCGAGGAAGTGCCGATCCTGGATGGCTCTTCGGCGCAATTTGTCAGCCTGCTGATGCGCGCGGGCTTGAAGCAGCAAGGCGCGCCGCGCCGTGTACTGCGGGTGCTGGCGCCGGTGGAAGTGGGCGACGAAGGCCGCGTCGCCCGGTTGGAGCCATGCGACGCCAGCGTGTTCGACGTCACAATCCGCTATGACAACACCGTCATCGGCACCCAGCGCAAGGCCTATGTCGCCAGCCGCCAGGCCTTCCTGAACGACATCGCCGAGGCTCGCACGTTTGGCCTGCTGTCCGATGCTGAGGCCATGCGCAAAGCGGGCCGCGGCCATGGCGCCTCGACGGACAATACCATCGTGATCGATGGCGACGCCGTGATCAATGAGGACGGCCTGCGCTACGATGATGAATTTGTGCGCCACAAGATCCTTGACGCGATCGGCGATCTGTCGCTCGCGGGCGGGGTAATCCTGGGCCGCTTCGTGGGCGATCAACCCGGTCACACCATGAATATCGCCCTGGTGCGCGCGCTTCTTGCCGCGCCGGAGGCGTGGCGGTGGGAGTTGGATGGCGCCCCCGTGGAAGACCGCGCGGAAACGCTGTCCGCGGCGGCTGGCTAATCAATCGTTTAACCTTACGAAAACTGTAAAATCCACCCGCCGAGCAACGAAAAGCGCGTGCAAGCGGCTGCGCTCTCATCAATGATGACGATGCGTGATCAAACGAGGGAGATCATTCCGATGTCTGCCAAACACCTGCTTGCCAGCGCGATAGCCCTGGCCCTGACCGTGGGATCTGCGGCGCCGACCGCGGCGCAGACCGGCGAATATCGCGAACAACTCGACAGCCAGATCAGGGCCGCCCGCGCGCTGTATACCGACAACGGCTTCACCATTTATGGCGGCCCCTTTTATGGCGGCCTCGCGGAGGATGAAACGATGTCCTTAACGGTGACGCTGATCGGGGGCAAAAAATACGTTATCGGCGGCGTTTGCGATACCGACTGCTCCGACCTCGACCTCGAAGTCAGCAACAGCAATGGCGCATCCATCGGCGAGGACAGCGCCGATGATGACGTGCCGATGGTCGAAGTCTCGCCGCGCGCCACCGGGCCGGTGACGGTCACGGTCAAAATGTTCAAGTGTGAGGCGGCGCCGTGCTTTTTTGCGGTGGAAGTGTACGGGCAATAAGCACGGGTACAATAAATACGGGGACAATAAGCGCGTGGGTGCTGTCCCGGATCGGCGCTTTTGGCGCTTTCCCGGACCGGCGCTTTTGGCGCTGTCCCGGACCGGCGCTTTTGGCGCTGTCCCGGACCGGCGCTTTTGGCGCTGTCTGGGGTCAACTGATCCGCAATAATCGCTGCCGTGCGCGCGGGGTCATAGTCCCCATTTCGACCGACCGCCCCGACGTTCGAGGATCGCGGCGCGACAGTCGACTGGGCCCTCGTGATTTTATGGCTCGAGATTGCCGTGCGGCGGATCGTCCGATTTTATGATAGGCCTTTTATGATAGGCCTTTTATAATAACCCGGTCGTGTCGCGCTGGCTGCAGCTGCAGGCGTTGCGCGCCCTGCGTGATGGCGCACAGCGCCTGCGCGCCTATTACTTCCATCGGTGCAGCATTACCGGTTCCAAACTTTCGGTGGATCCCGCTTATGCATCGGCGATGGCCGCGCGGGCGCTATTTTATGCATGCTGGTTTGGTCATACGGATCAATCCAAGCCGCGCCGCAGCGTCAGAGCCGGGCGGCAAAAGATCTCAAACGCCCGATGACCTTCCGCATACGCACGATCGATCTGGCGCTTGTCCGGTCCCTGCGTGTGAAACCCGTGCGCGTGCGGATGCGCCAACTGGCGGATGCCTGCACGCAAACCGATGCGAGCATTGAGCAGCGCGTCGCGGCGCTGAGTTTTGACTTGGCGGCCTTTTATCATTGCGCCGCGCAGCCTGACGCGCGCGGGAATGGGATGATTGATGGCAGAGGCGAGACAATTTTCGCGCGTGTGGAGCAGCCGCCATATGCGCCTGATCGGAGTGCGCCTGATCAGTGTGCGCCAGAAGACAGTGCGCAAAAGTCCGATCACGATGGCTCTGAGCCGCGCCTGCGTGCGCCTGCTGGGGTCGCTGGGCGACTTCACCTCCCCCTGAAACGACAAGGCTTAGGCCATAGGCATGCGCGGTTTGTCGCGATGGCGCCTTTCTCCCCCGCCCGCATGGCCGCCGCCCTTCCCCTCACGCCTGCGGCCTGCTACTGCCCCGGCCCATGCTACAGACCTCCCCCCTGCTCACCATCATGATCGGCGCTGCGAAAAAGGCCGGCCGCAGTCTCGCCCGCGATTTCGGCGAGGTGGAAGAATTGCAGGTGTCGAAAAAAGGCCCAGGCGATTTTGTCACCGCCGCCGATCTGAAGGCCGAAAACATCCTGTTCGAGGAGCTCTCGAAGGGGCGGCGGGGCTATGGTTTTGTGATGGAGGAACGCGGCGTCGTCGCCGGAACCGACAAGACGCATCGCTTCATCGTGGATCCGCTGGACGGCACCTTGAACTTTTTGCACGGCAATCCGCACTTTGCGATTTCAATCGGACTGGAACGCGACGGCGAATTGGTGGCAGGCGTGATTTATGACGTGGGGAAGAATGAACTGTTCTGGGCCGAAAAAGGCCAAGGCGCCTATCTCGGCGATAAGCGCCTGCGCGTTGCTGCGCGCACGAAACTGGCCGAGGCGCTGATCGTGACGGGCATGGCCCATCCTACGCGCACGGATCCGAAACAGCGGGCGAAGTTCATGACCGAATTTGATCGCGTGGCGCAGGTGTGCGCGGGGTTGCGGCGATCTGGCTCGGCGTCGCTGGATTTGGCCTGGGTGGCGGCGGGGCGGTTCGACGCCTATTGGGAGCGCGGGCTTTCATCCTGGGATATCGCGGCCGGCGCTGTGATTGTGCGCGAAGCGGGCGGCTTTGCCAAAGAGGTCGACGGCGGGGACTTCATGAAGACCGGCTCGATCCTGGCGGCGAACGAGGCGCTGTTGAAGCCGCTGGCGAAAGCGATTGCGGGGGGGTGAGCGCCAAGAAAAAACGCAGGCCCTGATTTGACAATCAGGCGGCCTGCGTTTCTCGTTCATCCGGATGCGGACGGTCGGCCTACGCCGCGCGCGCGCGGTAGGCTTTCAAGCGCGCTTCGAGCGCCTGGAATTCCTCCCACAAAGCGGGCGGCAGGCGGCCCCCGAACACGTCATAATGCGGCGGGATCAGGCGGGCCTCTTCGGCCCACACATCGCCATCAACGGAAAGGAGCAATTCCAACGCCTCATCGCTGATCGACAGATTGCTGACATCGAGCGCGGCTTTCGTCGGCAAGCGTCCGATGGGCGTGTCCTGCGCTTCGGCGGCGCCGTCGAGACGCTCGAAAATCCATTTCAGCACACGGGTGTTCTCGCCATAACCTGGCCAAACGAACTTGCCGTCTTTCTTGCGGAACCAATTGACGAAATAAATTCGCGGAAGTTTTGCCTCGTCCGTGCGCTCCGGCATCGACAGCCAATGCGCGAAATAATCGCCCATATTATAGCCGCAGAAAGGCAGCATCGCGAAGGGATCACGGCGCAATTCGCCAACCTTGTTTTCCGCCGCCGCGGTGCCTTCCGAGGCGACATTGGAGGCCATGAAGACGCCATGGCGCCAGTCGAACGCCTCCGTCACCAGCGGCACTGCGCTGGCGCGGCGGCCGCCAAACAGAATGGCGCTGATCGGCACGCCCTGGGGATCTTCCCATTCGGGCGCGATGATCGGGCACTGGCCGGCCGGGCATGCAAACCGCGCATTCGGATGGGCGGCCGGTTCGCCGAGATCTTTGCTCCACCGGCGGCCCTTCCAATCGATGAGGCCTTCGGGCGGGGCATCGGTGAGCCCTTCCCACCACACATCGCCATCGTCGGTCAGCGCGACATTGGTGAAGATGGTGTTCGCATCCATCGCGTGAATGGCGTTCTTGTTCGTAGCCATGCCGGTGCCTGGCGCGACGCCGAAAAAGCCGAACTCGGGATTGATCGCATACAGGCGCCCATCATCGCCAATCCGCATCCAGCAGATATCGTCGCCGATCGTTTCAGCCTTCCAGCCTTGAAGCGTAGGCTGCAGCATGGCGAGATTGGTCTTGCCGCAAGCCGACGGAAACGCAGCCGCCACATAATGGGTTTTACCGTCCGGGTTCGTCAGCTTGAGGATCAGCATATGTTCGGCCAGCCAGCCCTCATCGCGGGCCATCACCGAGGCGATCCGCAGCGCGTAGCACTTCTTGCCAAGCAACGCATTGCCGCCATAGCCCGAGCCAAAGCTCCAGATTTCGCGGGTTTCGGGGAAATGCACGATATATTTCTCATCGGCGCACGGCCAGGCGACGTCCGCCTC
This sequence comes from Caulobacterales bacterium, assembly GCA_044356795.1. Taxonomy (GTDB): domain Bacteria; phylum Pseudomonadota; class Alphaproteobacteria; order Caulobacterales; family Aquidulcibacteraceae; genus JBIKVO01. The sequence goes on along the minus strand of JBIKVO010000051.1, from coordinate 1,203 downwards.
GCCGTCCGCCAGGGGCATGCCGACCGAGTGCACGGCTGGCACAAAGAAGCCGTCTTCGCCCAGCATTTCCAGCGCCGGCTTGCCCATCCGCGTCATCACCCGCATCGACACCGCGACATAGGCGCTATCGGTGATCTCGACGCCAAGGGCAGAAATCTTCGAGCCGATCGGGCCCATGCAGAACGGCGCCACATACATAGTGCGCCCTCGCATGCAGCCATCAAACAGATTGGACAGCACGCCGCGCATCTGGCCAGGGTCAAGCCAGTTGTTGGTCGGGCCGGCATCCTCCTGCTGCTCGGAGCAGATGAAGGTGCGGCTTTCGACCCGCGCGACATCCCTCGGATCCGAAGCGGCATAGAAAGAATTGGGCCGCTTGGCCGGGTTCAGGCGGGTCAAGGTGCCGGCAGCGACCAGTTCGTCGGTCAGGCGCGACCATTCCGCATCGGAGCCATCGCACCAGTACACACGGTCGGGCTTGGTGAGGGCTGCGATCTCAGCCACCCAGGCGATCAACTTTTTGTGCGACGTCGGGGCCGGCAGCAATCCGGGCGGCGCATCAGACGAGAATGCTTTCGAACGCGCGGCCGAGTTGGCCTGTTCGGCGTCAAGCGGATCCTTGGCCAAAGGTCTTCCCCATTTTTTGTCCGCCAGGCGGCGACTTGGCGCTCTTCCAGGCGGTCGACCACCGCCTGCGGCAGTCTGTTCCATCGTACCGTTCAAAAGACCGATGAATGCCGATCCGTCAACTGCACGCTGTTGCCAGGAGAGGCGCTTTACCATCACAGAGTGGGTATGGCTGTTTCGAAGCGGCTTGACGGACGCTGCGGCGCCTCTTCGAAAGGCGTTGAAAACCTCAAAACACCATTCAGGGAGCCCCGCCATGAGCCTGCGCACGCCGATCTGTGACCTATTGGGCGTTGAACATCCGATCCTGCTCGCAGGGATGGGAGGCGTCAGTTATGCCGAGCTGGCGGCGGCGGTGTCCAATGCGGGCGGCTATGGCGTGCTGGGAATGGCGGGAACCAGCACCCGTTTCATCAAGGAGCAGATGATCCGCACCCGCGCCCTGACCGACAAACCTTTCGGCGTGGACCTGCTCGCCGCCACCCCAGAGGCGCTGACCGACGCGGTGGACGTGATCATCGGCGAGGGCGCGTCGAGCTTTGTGGCGGGGCTTGGCGTGCCGCTGCCGATTATCGA
>JBIKVO010000371.1:0-3435 GCA_044356795.1 Caulobacterales bacterium | reverse complement strand
CCGCCATTCTCGTCGAAATCGACGAGACATGGAACGCGTCCCGCCAAATCTATATCAACTGGAACAACATCGACGCGGATTAAACTCAGCGCCCAAAGTCCAGACATCAGGTTGCGTTATCTCTTGCGGCCTACCTCACAACAGCTTTCATCGTCGGGGCGGTCGGCGCGTGGCACTTGCTCAAAGACAAGCACAATATCGGGGCGCGCAAGATGTTCTCCATGGCCATGTGGATGGCCGCCATAGTTGCGCCCCTGCAGATTTTCGCGGGCGATATGCACGGCCTCAACACGCTTGAGCATCAGCCTGCTAAGGTGATGGCGATGGAGGGCCATTATGAAAGCCATCCCAATGGCGCGCCGCTCATCCTGTTCGGAATCCCGAACAGTGAGGAGAGACGCGTCGACTACGCGATTGAAATTCCGAATGCGTCCTCGCTGATCCTTAAGCATGACTGGAACGCGCCGCTCGCGGGTCTAGACACGATCCCTGACGAGAACGAGCCGCCCGTCGCCATCGTCTTCTGGGCGTTCCGGATCATGGTCGGCATCGGGTTCTTGATGCTCGGTGTGGGGCTTTGGAGCCTGATCGCTCGCTGGCGCGGGAAGCTCTACGAGTGGCCGCTGTTGCATCGGTTCGCGCTGGTGATGGGACCTTCTGGGCTTATCGCGGTGCTTGCGGGTTGGGTTGTCACGGAAGTGGGCCGCCAGCCCTTCACGATTTACGGCCTGTTGCGCACATCCGACAGTGCTTCACCGCTTGATGCGCCCGCGGTTGCCGCCTCTCTGCTGGCTTTCGTCGTGGTCTATTTCGCCGTCTTCGGGATGGGCGTCTGGTATCTTCTGGGGCTTATGAAGAAGCCGCCCGAAGCGCATGAGCCCCCGCTCGGTCACGCGCCGATCCGCAGCGCCGGCATCACGCCGGCCGCGCAAGTCCTGTCGAGCGACGGCGCGATTGGTGAAGCAACAGGCAAGGAGAAGGCGTGATGGATCTAACGATCATCTGGGCGCTGATCATCGCTTTCGCCATCGTGGCCTATGTGGTGATGGACGGGTTCGATCTCGGTATCGGTATTCTCTTTCCATTCTTCAAGGTGGGAAAGGATCGCGATACGGCCATGAACAGCATCGCGCCGGTATGGGACGGGAACGAGACTTGGTTGGTAATGGGCGTCGGAGGGCTTTTCGCGGCGTTTCCGCTGGCCTATGCGATCGTTATGCCCGCGCTCTATGCGCCGATGACCGCCATGTTGCTTGGTCTCGTTTTCCGCGGCGTCGCCTTCGAGTTCCGTTGGCGCGATCCGGCGCATCGCGCCTTTTGGGACAAGGCCTTTACTGTGGGGTCCGTTGTCGCGACGTTCGCGCAGGGTGTCGCATTGGGGGCACTCCTGCAGGGCATCCAAGTCGAAGGCCGCAGCTACGCAGGCGGCTGGTGGGACTGGCTGTCCCCCTTCAGTATCCTCACGGGCGTCGGCTTGCTGGTTGGCTATGCTCTTCTCGGCGCGTGCTGGCTGAACTGGAAGACTGAAGGCGGCTTGCAGCGTCAGGCCGTGACCTATGCCGGTCGCCTGTGCCTCGGTCTCTTGGTGATGATCGGCGTCATCAGTCTCGCGACGCTCACGCTGGAGACACAGTATCATGAGCGCTGGTTGAGCTTTCCAGGCGTGCTTGCGACCGCGCAAGTTCCGCTGGCCACGCTGATCGTCACCTACCTGTTTTTCCGCAGCCTACGGATGAAGAAGGACGCGCATCCCTTCTTCTGGGCGCTCGCGCTGTTCAGTCTGTGCCTTATCGGGCTCGGAATATCGATCTGGCCGGACGTGATCCCGGCGCGGGTGTCGATCTGGGAGGCCGCGGCCCCGCAGCGCAGCCAAGTCTTCATGCTCGTTGGGGCCGCAATCATGCTGCCGATCATTCTGGCCTACACGGCGTGGTCCTATTGGGTGTTTCGCGGGAAAGTCGGTTCGGAGGGATATCACTGATGTCGACGCGCGTTCGCCAGTGGCTTTGGTTCGTCGGCATTTGGGCAGGCAGCGTCCTCGCACTGCTGGCCGTCGCCTCCGTCATCCGAGCTGTGTTGCATTGAGTGCGATTTAAGCGGGCGAAGAATTAAAGCGCGATCATTGCGAATGCAGTCGCGGGATACCCCAGGAAGAGACCCTCCGCTCCAACCGCGAATGGGGGCCCGTGAAGGGACGTTCGGGAGCCGCTACCTCTCCGGCCGGAGATCGCCGGAAGCGGACATTCCCTCTGCGCTTAGCAAGGCGGAGGGCTGTCTGTTTCCATCGACTTGTGGACCGACGATGCTGGTGCAGGTCAGCGCCCCAATCGGCCGTGTTGTATTTGGCCTGCAACTCACGCGCCCGCTGCAGCAGCGTCTGATCGCTCGGCGTATCTGGATTGTTGCTAATCGGGATCGAGTCCATGGGATCCAACTCCACCGATCTCAGCAGGGCGCCGTCGCGCAGGCGGCAGTCGACGCATCACCACATTTGGGTCGGGAGCGGACCGTCACCTGAGGGTGGAAAGCGGACCTGCGCCACGCAACCGACCTGTCCCTGCAAAACCATGCCCAGCTCAGCGCCATCGCCCGGAAGCTCAAGGAATGCACCGGATCAGCTATGGAACCTTTGGACTGCCATTATGACCGAGAGGCCAGAGGCGCGGCAGTTCAGGCAGGTCACAACAATGGCATCAGATCCGTTCATGGACTAACGTTGAAACAGGGTCACCCAATCGGGTCAGGCCAATGCGAGCACCAAAATGGATATCGACATCGGCATTCCGACCGACCGGCGTGCGGCCATCGCCGAGGGACTCTCGCGGCTCCTGGCTGACAGCTACACCCTGTATCTGAAGACCCACAACTACCACTGGAACGTTACCGGTCCGATGTTCCAGACGCTGCACACGATGTTCATGACGCAATACACCGAACTGGGTTTGGCGGTGGACGATATCGCCGAGCGCATTCGCGCCCTTGGTCATGTCGCCCCCGGCAGCTACGCGGCGTTCGCTCGGCTTTCCAGCATCGGTGAGGAATCCGCCGTTCCGCCCTCGCGTGACATGATCGTCAATCTGGTTATGGGCCATGAAGCAGTGACCCGCACCGCGCGTCAGGTCTTCCAGATCGCTGACGAGGCCAATGACGAACCGACCTGTGATCTGCTCACCCAGAGAATGCAGGTGTCCGAGAAAACGGCCTGGATGCTGCGCAGCCTGCTGGAACCCGCCTGATTGTCGAACCCATGAAGGTTGTTCACCCGGGGACGGGTTGGGAGAGGGGGTGGGACACTCCAACCTCTAATCCGGGAGACCTCATGGCAACGTCCGCTTTGGGCCACCTCGAGCCCGCTGGCGACGCCCATGTCAACGACGGCTTCAGATCGACCCCGCCAGTCGGGCCCGGCACCGATCGGGCGCCAGTTCGCCAATG
>JBIKVO010000370.1:0-3446 GCA_044356795.1 Caulobacterales bacterium | reverse complement strand
TCAGTTGTTCCAGCAGCTGCGCAATCATCGTATCGTTCGTGGTCATGTTCAGAGTTCCTCTTGGTCGAAGACCACCGATGCGTGATTCGCGTTGCCGGCCCCCTGCGCGCAGGGGGCCGGCAACGCACCCATAGCCAATCGCCTTAACGGCAATGTCCAGAGGTCCCGTTACACTGCCCTGCCGCGAACTGCGCGTGCCGGTCCTGCGGCCTGGCTGGCGATTCCTGGCAGCGTCTCGGCAGAGGTGACAGCGTGTCGGCAATCGAAGCGCGCAGATCGTCAAGCATTTTCTCAAGTTCGCGGATCTTGCGCCAGTCGGTAAAGCCGCGCGAACGTCGCAGACTGGCGATTTGCTTGTCGAGTTCCCGCGCGATGGCGTCGGTATTGTCCGTCACCAACTCCATGCGCAATTGGCGCGCCAGGGCCGGATCCTTTCCGCAGTCTTCCAACAACAAGGCGGCAAGCCGCTGGGCGCCAAGTTTCGCCGAGGCTTCGGCAGTGACCGCGATTTTGGCCGTGCGCTTTTTGGCTATTGATGGCTTGGCTTTGGCGGCAGGGGCTTTTGCCAGGGTCAAATGTGGAGTCTTGGTCTTCTTGGGCATTTTTCTGACGCGTCTTCTCTCTGCGACGGCTTCGCCCATCAGAACTTCGTATATCCAAGCAATTCTGAGGCCATCTCCCGCAAACTGATCACTTCAACTCCTTCGCCTTTTGGATAGCGTGCGCCGCCGCCATAGATGATGAAGCTTCGGGTAGGCGTGAGGTCCTCAAGTGCGGTGAAGAAGCCTTTTTCCAGCTTCGGCGCGATGGAGCGCTTGACGTCGATTGCCCAGCGTTTGCGACTCGGCAGATCGAGTACGAGGTCAATTTCAACGCCGGTCGCGGTGCGATAGAAGCGGGCTTCTGCGCGGGACGGGGCGGCGGTGATCAGAGTTTCAATGACATGTCCCTCCCAGCTGGCGCGCGCGATCGGGTGGCTGAGGACGGCTTCCAGGCTATCGAGCCTCAGGAGCGTGTGCACAAGACCGCTGTCACGGATGTAGATTTTCGGCGACTTGGTGAGACGCTTGCCCGCATTGGAATGGAGCGGGGACAGTCGGCGCACCAGCAACAGATCGATCATCAGATCGAGATATTTGGCGATCGTTTTGCCATCGACAGCCAGCGCGCGCGCCAGCCCCGCAGCGTTGAGCAAGGCGCCCTGGCGGTGGGCGAGCATGGTCCAAAAGCGGCGCAGCGTGGTGGCCGTTATGCGCGGGCCGAGTTGGGGAATGTCACGCTCCAGGTAGGTTGTTATGAAAGCTTCGCGCCAGCGAGCGCTGGCGTCGTCGGACGGGGCCAGCAGGCTGCGTGGGAAGCCGCCGCGCACCCAAAGCGCGCTTGCATGGGCGACCGTGATCTCGGTGGCGTCGATTGGCGAAAGTTCCAGATAGGCGATGCGCCCGGCAAGCGTTTCGCTGGACTGTTTCAAACGCTCGATAGATGCCGAACCCAGCAATAGGAATTGACCGGCCTGACGACCCGTGCGGATGCGAGCGTCGATGATGCCTTGCAATATCTGGAACAGGCCTGGCGCGCGCTGTACGTCATCAATGATGACCAGCCGGTCGGCGTGGGCGGCGAGATAAGCGCCAGCATCTTCAAGCTTGGCTTGGTCGGCTGGGTTTTCCAGGTCAAGATAATAGGCAGGCGTATCGCTCATGATCGATTGCGCCAAAGTTGACTTGCCGACCTGGCGTGGACCAAGGAGCCCAACGGCCGGAAACTCGGTCAAGCGCTGGCGCAGGATTGGGGCGAGACGTCGCGGGATCATGGTTGCAATTATGGACAAAGAGTCCGGATTTGCAAATTTCGATCAATCGCAAATGCCCAGGCCGACAGGGCTTAGTGCGCGCTGCGGAAACGGCCTCCATGGGGCAGAGGGCTTGGGCGCTCAGCAGCGATCCTGTCCGTCAGGACGTTATCCATTGAGCCTCAATTTTGGACCTCAAGTGTAGACCTCAATTGTCCGAATCTCGAAGGCTTCGGGAGCAGGACCGACCTTGAATGTGGGGGTTTGACACATCGAAAACGCCATCGGATCGGGACGGAAAATCAATGAGCTTCGCCCTGCGACGGTCTGTCGTGAAACCTGAGTGATTTTTAACGTGGGGCGCACCAGTGGTGCACGCGCGTCGTCAAACAAAAAGCTGACATATACAACATTCATTTTAAACAATATTATGCGCTGTCCCGGAGTGTCGAAACGGTTTTGGCGCCGCCATTCCTAGGGTCGAATCCTAGCGCCCCAGCCACCGTCTCTCCCTGGAAACCAAGGATTGAGGCGGAGTTCGGCACTCTTGCTGGGGCGCAAAAGCAGCCGTTACCAAGGTTGCGTTCACGCTGTGTCACGGGTTTTCACGCTGCAAATGGTGGGGGGAGATGGCCCTCATCGGCATGCCCTCCGAGCAGGGTCATTCAAGAGATCCTTCCGGCAACGGTTTTAATGGCTTGGGCGCGGTCTTGGCGGACGTTTCGCGGGCTTTCGGTATGGGGCCGGTCTTTTTGAGCAGCGCCAAGGTCAAATTGCGCGGGATTGAGAGCGGGCGGGTGCCGGCGCGGACATGGCGGCGATGCTCGCCAATGCTGACGTCGCAGACATTGTGCAGCCTGTTTTTGATGGCCCAATGGGCGCATTTGAGGGCGCGATTGAGCGATAGCAGGCGTTGGAGATCAGCTTCTTTGGCCGACAGACTGGCGACCAAAGAGGCGACTTCGACGCCGTCGCGTCCGGGCGCGCGGCGACGACGTTCGATGCGCGCGACGGGCGTCACGCCCGGTCGATTGAGGTGCACGGCGACTTCCCAACTGGAAGCAATCTTGCGGATTTCGATGCGGCCGTGCGCCTTTTCGACGGTTTCGGCGTGTGCAAGATCAAACCTCAGGGCGTGGTCGGGCAAGCCTTGGGGGAAAGATCGCCGTACGCTTCGGCGATGTTGTCTTTCAATTCGTGCTGGTTGTTCTTGACCGCAAAAGATCATGGCCGTGCCGATCGCGGATGTGGCGGCTGATGTCTTTCTGCGTGAAGATGGCGTCACCGGTGATGACCGCGCCGTCGAGCGGCATCCCTTTAACAGCGTCAGGGCGGCGCTGATCTCGTTCTGATCAGGACTGAAGTTCACTTTGCGCGTCGTGGTCGCAACGACCAACGCGTCCAGCGCATCATGCTGCCTGCGTTGTGGCCTGAAGCCGTAGCTGAAGCCGAGGAATTCTTCCTCATAGACTGCGTTCAGCACCGCGGCCGTAGGCTTCTGGACGAGCTTGTCCTCCAGCGCCGCCACGGCGAGCGGGCGTTGTCGGCCATCGGCTTTGGCGATGGACCGACGCCGCGACGGTTGAGCGCGATAGCCGCCCTTCTGGACCCGATCGTGCAGATCAGCGAGCCGGGACTCGAGGTCTGCTTCATA
>JBIKVO010000369.1:0-3478 GCA_044356795.1 Caulobacterales bacterium | reverse complement strand
GATTGGCCGGTCGATCCTCATCATATCCCATCATGCAGAGGCCAGGCGCCGACTGCAGACAGAAGCAAGACCTCGCCGGGTCGGATCAGGGCGGAAGGAAACAAGGGATTGACAACCCAGGGCCCATTACAGAAGCACCGAATGATGGATGAGATGACCAGCGAACACAGGTCATTGGAGGATTTCCTGGCCGGTTTGCGCACGCTTTCCGGGCAAGAGGGTCGTCTGCCGCCGGTGGAGCGCTGGAACCCGCCATTTTGCGGTGAAGCGGGCCTGGAAATCCGTGTCGATGGCAGTTGGTGGCATGATGGCGCCCGCATGACGCGGGAGCCGCTGGTGCGCCTGTTCGCCTCGATCTTGCGCCGGGATGGCGACGGGCGCCATTATCTCGTGACGCCGGCCGAAAAAATCGCCATCGCGGTGGCCGACGCGCCGTTTCTTGGCGTGCGGGTGGATCGCGCGCACGCGGGCGATGGGCCGGTGATCGCCGTGACTACCAATCTTGGCGATGTGGTGGTGATCGGGCCCGACAATCCCCTGCGGTTGGCATTCGCCCATACCGGCGAACCGCGCCCCTATGTGCGCGTGCGCGGGGGCTTGGAGGCGCGGATTTTGCGCGCGCCGTTTTATGAACTCGCCGATTGGGGCGAAAAGCGCGACGGCGTGTTTGGTGTGACCAGTGCGGGCGCGTTCTTTCCGCTTGAGGCGCCGGCATGAGTTATCGCGGCGACGAGGATTTGTTGCATCGGCTGCGCACGCGGCTCGATCCGGTTTCGCAGGCCGCAGCCTTGGCGGCGGCGCCGGCGCGCAGCGACTTTGATCTCAATCCCGCTTTTCGCCCCGCCCCTGGTGCGCCTTTGAAACCGGCTGCGGTGTTGGCGCCTTTGGTGCTGCGGCCCGAAGGCGTTACGATGCTGCTCACGCAGCGCACGGCGGATATGCCCACCCATGCCGGCCAGGTCGCATTTCCGGGCGGCCGGATCCACGCTGGCGAAACGGCGGTTGAGGCGGCGTTACGCGAAACCGAAGAGGAGACCGGGATAGCCGCGCGCTTTGTTGAAACGATCGGCGTGTTTGACGCCTACCAGACCGTGACCGGGTTTTCCGTGGCGCCGGTTGTTGGCCTTGTGTCGCCATCGTTCTCGCTCGATCCTGATCCGCGCGAGGTGGCGTTGGTATTTGAGGCGCCGGCGGCGTTCTTGTTTGACCCGCGCAATCACGAACAGCACAGCCGCGATTGGGGCGACAGCAAGCGCCATTTTTACGTGATGCCCTATCGTGATCATTTCATCTGGGGCGCAACGGCAGGTATGATCCGCGCCTTGTATCGCCGCCTCTATGATGAGGCCTGAACCATGACTCGTTTTGTCGTTACGCTGATCGCGTTTGCGCTGCCGTTCATTCTGTTCTGGATCTATATGCGCGTGCAATCGCGTCGCGCTGCCAGGGGGCACACCGATCCCTGGCCGATGGCGGTGTTGTGGCTGACTGGCGCGATCCTGGCGGTGGAGGCAATCGCATTGACCGCTGTCACGGCGCCAAAACCGGGCGCGGTTTATCACCCGGCGCGGATCGAAAACGGTCAAGTCATCCCGCCGCGGTTTGAATATCCCATCGCGCCGGCGCCGACCAATCCTTCGAACCCGGACAATCGCCCATGACTCGTATTGCCGGCCAATCCTGGCTGACAGCGCCTGCGACCCAGGCCGTGATCGCAGCGCTTGAAGCCGAACAGGTGGGCGCCGCCCGTTTTGTTGGCGGTTGCGTGCGCAACGCCTTGTTGGGCCGCCCGGTTGACGACATCGACATCGCCACGGTGTTGACGCCCGATCAAGTGATGGCGGCGGGCGTGCGGGCGGGGCTGTCCGTGCATCCCACGGGGCTGGCGCACGGTACCGTGACGCTCGTGGCGCTGCGCACGGCGTTTGAAGTCACCACGTTGCGCCGCGATGTCGAGACCGATGGCCGCCACGCTGTTGTGGAATTTACAACCGATTGGGCGCAGGACGCGCACCGCCGCGATTTTCGCATGAACGCCTTGTACGCTGATCCCGATGGTCGCGTGCATGATTTTATTGGCGGCGGATTGGATGATGTGCGCGATCGCCGCGTTGTTTTCATCGGACGCGCGGAGGATCGCATCCGCGAGGATTATCTGCGTATTCTGCGCTTTTTCCGGTTTTCCGCGTGGTACGGGCAGGGCGATTTGGACGCCAATGGGATGCGCGCCTGCGCGGCCTTGCGGGGCGGGCTTTCCGACTTATCGGCGGAGCGCATTTGGAAAGAGTTGAAAAAGCTGTTTGCAGCCGAAGACCCGCGCGTATCGCTGAAAGCGATGCAGGCGCATGGCATTTTGGCGTCCTGTGCGCCGCATCTGTCACGGATGGAACGGGCGCACGCCTTGATTGCGATTGAGGGAGAGGCGTTTTTGCCGGTCGATCCCTTGCGCCGGATTGCGGCGGCCTGCGCCGATGCCGCAGCGGCGCGATTGCTCTGTACACAGATGAAAGCCGCCAATGACGAGCGCGATCGTTTGGTTGCAGCGCTGGAAGATCAACCGCGCATTGTTTCGTATTTGTCCATGCGGGAAGTGCGTCGCGTACTGTATGCAATCGGTCTGCAGGCGTTTGAAGATCGCGCTTTCCTGGCCTGGGCCGGTGACGCCAATCCCCGCACGGGCTGGCAATGGCGCGGGCTTTTGGCGCTCGCGCGCGGCTGGACGCGGCCAACCTTTCCACTCACCGGGGAGCAGGTGATGGCGGCCGGCGTTCCGCCGGGGCCCAAGATTGGTGCGGTGATGCGCGAAGTGGAAGCCTGGTGGATCGACGCCGATTTTCCGGACGATAAACTCGCCCTGGTTGAGCGCCTGAAGGCGGTGGCTCAGGCGCTGGGATAAACCTATTCTCCTTTGAACACTGGTGCGCGTTTTTCCAGGATCGCCGCCACGCCCTCTTCATGATCTTGCGTGTGGTGCATCAGCGCCTGCGACGCCGCCGATAACTCCAGCAGCGTATCATAGGTGGTGGTTTGCCCCTGGCGCAGCAGCATCTTTGCGACGCGCAAGGCATGCGGGGGTTGTTGCGAGATGCGCTGCGCCAGCGTCATCGCGGCGTCCATCAAGTGCGCCCCAGGCACGACATCGGAAACGAGGCCCCAGTCTCTGGCGGTTGCGGCCTCAATCACATCGCCGGTAAACAAGAGTTGCGCTGCACGGCTCATGCCGATCGCGCGCGGCAATAGCCATGCGCCGCCATCGCCGGGGATCAATCCCAGCTTCAAGAATGTCACGCCGAATTTTGCCGTATCGGCCGCGATACGAATGTCCGCCATGCACGCGACATCGCAGCCAAGCCCAATTGCAGGTCCATTCACTGCAGCAATCACCGGCAGGTCCAGGCCATGGAGGGCGCGCGCAATGCGGTGGATATTGCCGCGATAGCCGTCGCGCACATTGGCGGGTGTGCCGGCAAAGGCGCCC
>JBIKVO010000368.1:0-3482 GCA_044356795.1 Caulobacterales bacterium | reverse complement strand
GCAAAGGGTCTCACCGCTGACATAAAGCCACCGCAACCGGCGATCCGGTCCAAGCGCACAGACTTCGTGCCTAAATTCTCCTTCACCGTCGCCATCATTCGTTTCCGAAAGCCTTGCCTGCAATTCTCGTATGCTTTGCGGATCGAAATGGGCGCAAAATTCGGAAAAGCTGAGTTGCGACTTCGCAACGCCGAGATCTTGCGCCAGTGTTGGAGACAGCCAAATTTGGCCAGAAGCCGGCTCAGCCACAAAAGCGCCGACCAACCTTCCGACGCAGTTTTGCATCAGCCGGCTTTCACAACACTGCAAAGCCTGCTCGGCACTTTTCAAGTGAGTGATGTCGGCATTGACAATCACCAGCCTCTGCAATGCCCCGACATCGTCTCGCTCAAGCAGGCATTTCGCATGCATCCATCGAACCGGGCCGTGTCCAGGCGAGACCCTGAAGGTGCGCTCAAACGCCTCCCCGGCGCCGGCCGCGCGCGCAACATCCCCTTCCAGGTCGCCCCGGTCTTGAGGGTGAACCGAGCCGAACCAATGATCGGGATGCGGCGTGCGCTCGCGGCCCCCCCACCCATAAAGGGCCTGAAACTCATCGTTCCAGGAATGCCGGCCCGAGACAATGTCCCAGTGGAATGTCCCCCTCGCCTGCGGCGCAAAGACCTCTTTGAGCCAACCGAGGTCGGCGGCAGCGGCAGCTTTGCCCTGCACCCTGTCGTGCTCACAGGCGCCAAACAAAGGCTCTCTGGTCAAAGCGTCGCTCCAGACAATGGCGAACGTCGCCGCGCATGCGCGGGCTCAGCGCGCGCCTGAAGACCACACTATCGAGCTTTTCGCAGATCTCAATGTGGACACAGTCACGCTGCCCGGCTCATATCGCCGTCCCGGTCACCGCTGGCGATCCGGCGCAAGCCATTCAGGTTGCGCACGCGAAAGTGATGCGCATCGACCAGCTCAATCACGCCCATCCAGTCCAGGCGATGCAGGCCGCGGCTCACCGTTTCAAGGGTCAAGCCGAGATAGTCGGCAATGTCGAGACGCGACATGGCGATGGCGTGGGTTGCTGAAGCCGCTTCCGGCTCATCGCCAATGATTTCTGACAAGAAGTCAGCAACCCTCTCGTTTGCGGTCATGCGGCTCAAACGCAACTGGCTGCGCTCACCATGGATCAGCTTGCGCACGAGTTCGCGCATGATGGCCGCGTGGATTTCTGGGTCTGCGTTCGCCTCCAGAGCACGGCGCGTGGTGCTGATCACAACGGATGGCCCAACGGCTTCCGCCGAATACCGATAGGCGTCAAGCCCAGACAGTCCAAGCAAGTCCCCGGGCCCAGCAAAACGGCAAATATGACGGCGACCATCTTCCGTCATCTGGAAGCAGCGCACAAGGCCGCGAACGACTTTGAACACGCGCGTCGCCGGGTCGCCCTCGAGGAAAAGGCGCTCGTCCGCCTCAAGACGGCGCGACGTGTTGCCCATCAGCCCAGAGCTGAGAGGGAACAGAGTGTCCCGGACCTCGTGAGAATATTTCTCAGATTGCGCATCGTTCATCTGCACCATGTTGCGATCTCCGTGTGCGTTGGAAAGCCAGCCCCGATCAAGAGACACGCACACACACAAAAGCGCCAGTCCGTATAAATACCTAGCCCCTCTGATTCATGAGGCGACGTGATGGGGAGGACCGCCGAGCCGTGTTGCGCCGGACCCGGTTTCGCTTGGCGCGCTTTTTGGCGCGTTGGGCGGCGGCATTGCGTGTCTCCACAGATATTGAACCGAGGGTTTGCGCGCGCCGCGCCGATGACGCCGGCGCCGGTTTCAGCGCTCGCGCCAGATCGCGGATGAAGCGCGCGTCTGGGCAGGCGGCGATGAAGGCGATCTGGACGCGGCGGACGATTTCCACGATGCGTGCGCCGCGCTTGAAATGCCGCACGCGGATGGCGGCGAATCCGGCTTTGGCGAGCGCGTGGCTTTTCGGGATGGCGTCGCGGACGCCGAGCACGCGCCAGGAGGCGGCGGTGTGCGGCGCCAGCCGCATCTGATTGGCCAGCGGCGATCGGCATGCGGTGCGGTTGCTGTGCAAGTGCGACTTGTGCAGCTTGATCAGATTTTCCGCTTGGCCGCGTGCGCCCTGAAGCGCGGCCTCGAGATCGTCCGGTTTCCGCGCTTCAAGGATGGTGACGACATCACACATGTCGAGCCCCTGGGGCGTGGCCGCCATGGGCGCGACGACGCGGCGCGCCTTGTCCATAGTGCGGCGCGCGTGCTTCGGCCCCGTCGCCATCACGCCATGGGTCGCGCCCATTTTCGATTTTGACTGCCCAAAGCACCGCGTCGCGACAATGCAGGCGCTCGACCTTGGATGACAATCGATCCATCCGACTCACGTTTTGCGCAGAACACCCAAAGGTCGATTGGGCGCCGAAATACGGGTCATTGACAGCCGCCAAGCCGCGGATCATTGGGCGGCAGCCAAGCTCCACATCCGCCTGCTTGCGTTGCATCAAGCGCCATGGCCTCGCCGAGATTATGCTTGGGGTCTAGAGGAGGAGCATCCCTATGGTCAGCAAAAGTGGAAACTCTGGCGAAGCGCCAAGCCAAGCCGAATGGGTGAACGCGCTTTCACAGGCGCCTGCCTTCACGCTTTGGCCACAATTGGTCACGGAGAGCATGCGGTTCTGGGCCAAGCGCCTGCACGCTTATGCCGATTGGATGACGACGATGGCGCGCTCCACGACGCCGGCACACATGATGGAGGCGCAATCGCAATTCGTCGCGCACACGCAGGCAGATTATGTCTCCGAGAGCGCGAGATTGGCGACACTCGCCAGAAACGGCAATGCTGGCGGCGTTGTAGAAGGGTGACTCGACTTGGCGACGCCCACGCACCCAACAGCCCCTAATCGGTTGTTCTTCCAACGCGAAGCCGCGGCGCTCCATGCCATGCATGAAGAGCTCGATCGGTTTGCTGCACAGCGACGCTTGGCGATTGCCAGGTATCTGGAGGCCATCGGTTCGGCGCAGGACGCCGCTGGCCTGCACCAATTGCGGATCGACTTCTCGATCCATTCGGCCCGCGACTACGCCCAGCGCGCTTTGCACTTTCACGCGATTCTTCAATCACTGCTTGGCACATCTTGGCAAGACCCAGCCCAAAACGATCAAAAGCCTGACGTCGACGATTAATCCGCCAAGACAAACCGCCCCGGCGCCGCGCCAAGGCGTCGCCTTCGCCCAATCCTGGCGGCGCAATCAACGCGCGACTGGACCTTTGCAACAGCGACGCCTGGCGCGTTGGCCGCCAGGTCACTTCCCCCCTTCGGCGCTCTTGCACCTCCATGTCGGGATCTTGATGCTCTTTTGATGAACCGATGAGGTTGAGCCTGTGAACGGCGCCAACCTTCCCCGGCGGGGCGATGATCCCCTCGTCGGACAAGGCTTCCAACCCAATATCATCGCAGACGCCACGAGCCTTGCGCGCCGGAT
>JBIKVO010000367.1:0-3490 GCA_044356795.1 Caulobacterales bacterium | reverse complement strand
GCCGATCGAACATGCTGTGGTGCATAGCAACACAGTGGCGGGGCGCGCGCGGGCGACGGTCAGTCGAGGCCTGCATTTAAGCCAGACGCCGGTCGAGAAAGCCAATCCCTTGGCCACGCGCGTGCGCGGCTTCACCGATCATGTTTTTGCCGCCCATGCCAATTGGTTCGCGGGTGCGGCCTCGCTTGCGACGGCGGCGATGATTTTGCGGCGCGGCTCGCCATGACAAAAGCATTTCGAGTTTTCGATGCAAAGGAATTTGGTCCCGCGGAGGCCGCCCTCTGGGAGAGTTTTCGATCCGCGTCGCCACTGTATCGCCGGCCATTTTTCGCTCCCGATTTCATAGCCGCCGTCGGTGCGGTGCGTAAAGACGCCCGGGTTGCGTTTTTTGAATCCAACGGCCGCGTTGTGACGGGCTTTGCGTTTCATCGCCGCCCCGGCGGTTTTTTCCGTCCGCTTGCTGCGCCATGGTCGGATTGGCAGGGGCCGCTGATCGCCCCCGACGCCGATATTGAGCCAACGGCGATCCTCGATGGGTGCGGCGGCAAGGCGGTGCGGTTCACCACTTTGGCCGATCCGTTTGATCGCTTCGTCACGGGCCGCATGCGCGTCGACGACGCTTGGATCATGGACCTGAAAGATGGCGCGGCCGCTTATCGTGCAACGTTGCAAATGGTGCAGAAATCCAATCTGGACAATACCCGCCGCGTGATGCGCAAGGCCGAACGTGAAATTGGACCGGTGCAGTTTGCGGTCAACGATCCCGATCGCAGGGCGTTTGAACAGCTTATCCGTTGGAAGCAGGAGCGTTATCGCGCGGAAGGCAGCTACGACATCATTTCGGTAGATTGGGTGCAGGCTTTGCTCAACCGCCTGTGGGAAGCGCGGAGCGATAATTTCGGCGGCGCCTTGAGCACGGTCCGCATTGGTGATCGGCTGGCTGCCGCCACATTCCATCTGCGCGAGGGCGATCGTTGGGTGGCTTGGATCATGGGATATGATGCGTCGCTGGCGGCCTACGGGCCGGGACGTGTTTTGATCGACAAAATTCTCGACAACGCTGACCCGGCGGGCCTGCGTCTGCTTGATTTCGGCATTGGCGGCGGTGCGTACAAATCGAAGTGGTGTCTCAGCACGGCGCCGGCTTATTCGGCTGTCTGGCATGGATTGAGTGTGGCCGGACAGGTGCGGTCGATGGCCCATCGCGGCTGGCTTGGCGTGGTTGGCGCGACTGGACCTGCGGGGCGGATTCTTGAGCGCGTGCGCAGCCGGACGGATCATTTGTTTTCCGTACATCCGCGATGGACGGACGCAAGCAGAGGTTTTTCCGCGTCGGTTTTTGGGCGTCGCCCAAAACTCGCCTCGGTGACACATGCATAGAATGCACCGCAATTGACGCGTGCCGGCCGCGCGCGCAGAACCACGTATTGCGGTGAGCGCACCGCACATGGGAGACGTGCATGAGCTTGAAAGGCAAAACCCTGTTCGTGACCGGCGCCAGCCGCGGGATTGGCCTTGCGATTGCGCTGCGCGCCGCGCGTGACGGCGCCAATATTGCGATCGCCGCCAAGACCGCCGATCCGCATCCCAAATTGCCGGGCACGATTTACACTGCCGCCGCCGAGATCGAAAGCGCAGGCGGTGCGGCGCTGCCGCTGGTGGTCGATGTGCGCAACGAAGACACCGTGGTTGATGCGGTGGAGCAAACCGTCGCGCGGTTTGGCGGCATCGACATTTGCATCAACAATGCCAGCGCCATCCAGCTCACCGGCACCCTGCAGACCGACATGAAGCGCTATGATCTCATGCACCAGATCAATGCGCGCGGCACGTATCTGACATCGCGCGCGTGCCTGCCGTATCTGAAGCAGGCAGCCAATCCGCATGTGTTGAACCTGTCGCCGCCGCTCGACATGAAACCGCATTGGTTTGGCCCGCACGTCGCCTACTCGATGGCCAAGTATGGCATGAGTTTATGCGTGCTCGGCATGGCGGAAGAGTTTCGGGGTGATGGTGTGGCGTTCAACGCGCTGTGGCCGCGCACGGGCATCGCCACCGCCGCAATCCGCAATGCGCTGGCGGGCGATGCGGGTATGGCGATGTGCCGGACGCCGGACATCATGGCGGATGCCGCGTACTGGATTTTCAATCAATCTGCGCGCGCCTGCACGGGCCAGTTTTTCATCGACGATATCGTCTTGTACAATGCCGGCGAGCGCGACTTCGACAAGTATCGCGTGGATCCCTCAAAGCCATTGATGCCGGATTTCTTTGTGCCGGAAGACGCCGCCTTGCCGCCGGGCGTGACCTTGGCGCCCGCCGTGTGAGGCGCGGGGCGGTGGTTTGCTTGCGGCGGCGCTCACGCGCCGGATGTGCGCCGAGAGGTAAACATGCCTTAAGATTTGGGCGCTAAACCCGTCGACGGCATGAAGCTGCCCGTCATTTCCTTGCCCGCCGCTTTTTCGACAGAGCGGCTTGCGAAGCTTGTCGACGCCGAAAAGGCGGCGCTGTTGCGCGCCAAGTTCTCGGCCTGGTGGGAGGGGGAGGATTTCGACGCTGACGCCTTCCACGCCGCACGCGCGACGATGCACCGCGAGGCGCGCGAAAACCGTGCGCTGGCTGGTAAAGCCAATACCGCCGACACGGGTGATCTGTTTGAAGCGCCGCTTGAGCCAGATACGCCGCGCATCGTTGCGTTGTCGCATATCTGGGGCAAGGGGCGGTCGTTTCCCGGCGCAGACGATGAGGACGACGATCCGTTCCGCGCTTTGCCGGAAACCGGCGGCGCGATGGCGCTGATTGGGCCCGGGGGCATCAGCGTTGTCAAAGCGGCTGCGCGCCGCCATGCTGGGCGCATCCTTGTGTTTGAGTGGCGTGACGATGTGTTGGCGACGCTGAAATCGCAATGCGCGCGCCTGGAAGCGGGCGGTCGCTTGGCTGTGCAGGCTTTTGAAATCGATTCGTTTCTTCCTGCCCCTGAGACGTTTGACAGCCTCGTTTCGCTCGATGAATTGACCTACGCGCACCGTCCGCAGCGGTTTTGTCAGCAGCTTGCACGCACTCTGAAGCCGAACGGCGTTGCTACTCTGGAAACCTATTGCCGGCGTGCTGATCCTGATTTGCGCACGGCGTTTTCGTCATCGTTTGCCGAGCCGCACCTGATGACTGCTGACGCGCTGCTGGAGGTGTTTTTCGAGGCGGGACTGCGCGTTGATTATCAAGATGATGTCTCTAGCGATCATTTGCGTCAGGTGCGTGCGGGGTTTCGCCGTTTGAGTGCTGTGCTGGAGGCAGCGCCGGGATTGCCGCCTGAAATTTCGCGCGAAATTGCGTGGGAGGCGGAAGCGTGGCGCGCGCGCGTCACTTTGCTCAATCGGCGCGAGATTGAGCGGCGTTTGTTTGTGGTGTCGCGGATGTCGCCCTAACCAAATTTACGCATCGGCGCAAAACACATGCACGCCGCGCTCACCGCAGGAAAGCGCAACGGTTC
>JBIKVO010000050.1:0-12416 GCA_044356795.1 Caulobacterales bacterium | reverse complement strand
GGTGTCCGTCAGCGCCATCCCCGCCGCCGCCAACCCGTGCGGCCCCGATACGCCAAACCCAAGGATCGGCGCCACAATGCCGCTACGCCCCCAGGCCCGGCGGGCGATCGTCATGATTTGGGCAGGGACTGCAGCGTCGCCAGCAGTGTTTTAACGTCCTGGGCGCGGTCTTTGGCGATAACCAGCACCCCCTCGCGGGAGGCGATCACCACCACACCCTCGACCCCCGAGACCACAATCGGAACGCCGTCCGAGATCACCAGACTGTCGGTTGTGTCGCTCAGCGCCACATGGCCCTGACTGGCCACGCCGTTGACGTCTTTGATCGACAGGCGCAGCACCTCCGACCACGACCCGACATCAGCCCATTGCATCGCTGCCGGCGCCACAGCGCCAATCGCGGACTTCTGCATGATCGCCACATCCACCGACACTTTTGGGGCCTCGGCAAAGCTGTTGGCGTCAATCTGGATAGCGCCATTGGCACGCCGGGCGCCGAACCAAGCCTTGGAGGCCGCGTCCCGCACCTCGCGGGCGTGGCTGGTATATTCCTCCAGCATCAGGCCAGGGCGGAACAGGAACATGCCCGCATTCCACGAAAACCCGCCGCGGGCGAGATAATCAGCGGCGGTGGCGGCATCCGGCTTTTCATGGAAACGTGCTATCGCATGGACGCCCTGGCCCAGCGCCGGGCCGGCCTCGATATAACCAAAGCCGGTTTCTGGGCCAGTCGGGGTGATGCCAAAGGTGACAATCCGGGTGTCGGCCTGCACCGCCGCGCGGCGCAAGACCGCAGCAAACGCCGCCACATCATCAATGACGTGGTCGGCCGGGATCACCAGCGCCAGCGCGGCGGGATCCAATTCGTCAGCGGCGAACGCCGCCAGCGCCACTGCAGCCGCAGTATCGCGCGCCATCGGCTCCAACACCAACAGCGCCGGCGGCGCGCCAACCGATTCCAGCTGATCGAGGATGGTGTCGGCATGCGCGGCCGCCCCAATCACCACCAGCGGCCCGATCGGAAGGCCCTGATTAGCCAGGCGCTTCATTCGTAACGCGGTTTCCTGGATCAGCGTGTGAGACCCTGCCAAAGCATGGAATTGTTTCGGCTTGGCGGCGTTCGACAGCGGCCACAGGCGCGTGCCCACCCCGCCGGACAACAACACTGGAATGATTTTTCGCACCGCTTTTGCTCCCGCGACTCGGCTGCTCCTCTATGGCATAAGCGCCATCGAACTGCATCCGACCGCCGGCTTGAGCCGCCGCCGGCGGGTGCCTACATCCGGGGCGTCCTCTTCTGCCCTGTCAGCAAGCGAAAGCATCGCCATGAGCGCCGTGTCCCCCCTCTCAGTGGTTTCCGTTGGCAAGGACGCCAAGGTCCAGATCGGCAACGACCTGCCCCTGACCTTCATCGCCGGCCCCTGCGCGATGGAAAGCCGCGAACACGCGCTGGAAACGGCGGAGTGGCTGAAGGGCGTGTTCGCCAAGCGCGGCGCAGGCTTCATCTACAAGACCAGCTTCGACAAGGCGAACCGCTCTTCGCTGTCGGGCAAGCGCGGCGCCGGGCTCGATTACGCGGCCCCCGTGTTTGAAGACATCCGCCACAAACTGGGCGTGCCGGTGATCACCGACATCCACCTGCCCGATCACTGCGCCGATGTTGCGGCGGTTGTCGATGTGCTGCAGATTCCCGCCTTCCTGTGCCGGCAAACCGATCTGCTGATCGCGGCCGCCGAAACCGGCAAGCCGATCAATGTTAAGAAGGGGCAGTTCCTCGCGCCGTGGGACATGAAAAATGTGATCGCCAAGATCACCGGCAGCGGCAATCCCAACGTGTTGACGTGTGAACGTGGCGCCAGCTTCGGCTACAATACCCTGGTTTCGGACATGCGGGCGCTGCCGATCCTGAAAAGTTTCGGCTCGCCGGTGGTGTTTGACGCCACCCACTCCGTACAGCAGCCCGGCGGCAAAGGCGATTCCAGCGGCGGCGAGCGGCAGTTTGTGCCGGTTTTGGCGCGCGCAGCGGTGTCGATCGGGGTTGCAGCAGTGTTTATCGAAACCCATCCCGACCCCGAAAAAGCGCCCAGCGACGGGCCCAACATGGTGCCGTTCGCTGAACTGGAAGCGCTGGTTGATACGCTGCTCGCGTTTGACCGCCTTGCAAAGCAGCAAGGTGCTCACGCGACTGCGGCTGAATAGTCACACAATCCAGTTTGGCGGCGGGCTCAATATACAAACCCGCTGTCAAGTGTTTGACGCATAAGCGTCATCGTCGCTACATGATGTCCCGCGCTCAATGGTTGGGTCGCGGAGGCGATATGCGGATCCTGCACATCATGGCCGGCGCCCAGGCAGGCGGTGCAGAAACGATGATGCTGGACGGCGTGCTCGCGCTGGCGGAAGCCGGCGTCGGGCAGCATGTTGTCACGCGCGACAACGATCCCGTGCGCATCGCCGCGCTGCAAACTGCTGGCGTTCCGATCTCGATTGCGCCGTTCGATCGCATCTGGCGCGGGCCGACACGTGCGAAAATCAAGGCCGCCGTCCGCGCGCTGCAACCGGATGTGCAGCATTTCTGGATGGGCCGCGCAGGGCAATTTGCGCTGGAGAAACACACCGCGCAAAATCTTGGCTGGTATGGGGGCTATTACAAAACCAGCCGCTTCAAACATTGCGCCTGGCACGCTGGCGTGACGAAAGACATCACCCGCGCGATCATCGCCCAGGGCGTACCGGAAAGCCGCGCCACCACCCTGCACACCTTCGCCAATATCACGACCGCCCCCGCGGTGGATCGCAACACACTGAACACGCCCGATGATGCCCCGGTGGTGTTGGCCTTGGCGCGGCTGCATTGGAAGAAGGGCCTCGACACCCTGCTCGACGCGCTGGCTAATCTGCCCGGCGTGTATGGCTGGATCGCGGGGTCTGGCCCGTTGGAGCAAGACTTGCGCGCCCAGGCCGAGCGCCTGGGCATCGCCAATCGGGTGCGCTTTCTTGGCTGGCGCACGGATCGGGCGGCGCTGCTTGCAGCGTGCGATGTGGTGGCGTTTCCGTCACGCTATGAACCGTTCGGCACCGTGACGGTGGAGGCGTGGGCGGCCGGCAAGCCCTTGGTGGTGGCGGATTCGGCTGGGCCCGCCGCCACTGTGACGCCGGATGTGGACGCCGTGTTGACCCCGAAGGACGACGTTGCCGCCCTGCGCGCCGGCATCAAGCGCGTGCTGGAAGACGCCGCGTTCGCGCAATCGCTGATCGCCAACGGCAAGCGCGTTTATGAGGCGCGCTTTACTAAGCAGGCGTTCGTGCGCAATGCGCTGGCGCTGTACGAAAAGATCATCGCCGCCGCCCGCGCAGTGTGAGGCCCTATGCCAACCCATCAAAAAAATCGCGATTGAGCGCGATGGCTGCAGGATAGGCATGCATCTCCACCGCAATCCCGGCTGCGATCAGGCGCGCCACACCCTGCCCGTTGGCCAGCGGATGCGGATCGCGGCACGCGATGATCACCCGCGCCGGGCGCGCGGCAAGCAATAAATCCGTGCAGCTTGCCCCGCCTTGGCTGCGGGCGTTGCACGGCTCCAGCGTGACAAACACATCTGCGCCCTCCGCATCGCACGCCCTCAACGCCTGTTCCTCCGCATGCGGACGACCGCCATCGCCGGTGGCCGCTTCAGCTAGGATCACGCCATCACGGACGATCACACATCCTACTGTCGGATTGGGCGCGGTGCGGCCCTTTTGCGCCGCAGCCAGCGCGAGCGCGCGTGTAAGGAAATCGCCGTCGCTCACCCGTCAAGCGCCGCGAGCTTTTTCGCCTGATCATCCGCAAGCAGCGCTTCCACCACTTCATCGAGCGCGTTGCCGGTGACCACGTCGGTCAGATTGTAAAGCGTCAGATTGATGCGATGATCGGTGACGCGGCCTTGCGGGAAATTGTATGTGCGGATGCGCTCACTGCGATCGCCACTGCCCACTTGGGCGGCGCGATCGGCGCTGCGCTCCGCGTCGCGTTTGCCGCGCTCCAGATCATACAAGCGCGCCTTCAATACCTTCATCGCCTGCACGCGGTTTTGGTGCTGCGACTTCAACGACGACGTGACGATAATACCCGTGGGCAGATGCGTGATGCGCACGGCGCTGTCTGTCTTATTGACATGCTGGCCGCCGGCGCCGCTGGCGCGCATCGTGTCGATGCGGATGTCGGCGTCCTGGACAACAATATCGACATCCTCCGCCTCTGGAAGAACGGCGACCGTGGCGGCGCTGGTATGGATGCGCCCACCCGCTTCAGTTTCCGGCACGCGCTGCACCCGATGCACGCCGCTTTCAAAACGCAACCGGCCGAACACGCCTTCGCCCGTGACGCTGGCGATGATTTCCTTGTAGCCGCCCAAATCAGATGGGCTTTCATCTTCAACTTCCACTTTCCAGCCGCGCAGCTGCGCATAGCGGGCATACATGCGGAATAAATCGCCTGCAAAGAGCGCCGCCTCATCGCCGCCCGTGCCGGCGCGGATTTCTAGAATGGCGCTGGCTTTCTCAGCCTCATCTTTCGGCAGCAGCATCAATTGCGCCGCGCGTTCCAGATCGGGCAGGCGATCTTTCAGCGCAAGCGCTTCTTCTTTTGCCATCGCGCCCATCTCGGGATCGCTGGCGAGCGCCTCCAGATCGATCAGCTCTTTGCGCGCCTGCGACAGCGTTCGCATCGCGGTGGCGACCGGTTCCAACTCTGCGCGTTCTTTCGACAGGCGAATGATTTCGGCGCCATCGCTGGTTGCGCCAAGGCGGGCCTCGATCTGGTCGAAGCGGTCAAGCACCTGGGACAGGCGGGCGTCTGAGAGAACAGGCATGGGGCGGTGCTTTTAGCACGCGGCGCGCCAAGGAAAAGAGGCTTAAATCCCCGCCACGATTTCCCGCGCGCGCACCACCGTGACCGTCCATGGGCATGGCCGGTCACTTCCGCCGACACGCGGTCCAATAGATTACGTTCCAGGCTTTTTTGCGCGCGCCCATGATGATGTGATGGACATGATGGGCGCGGGCATAGAACAAGATCGCCTCGGCAGGATGGATCGCCTCCAACACATGGTAGGTGGCGCGGCCGTCGCGCAGCTTCATCGGTGGGGCCCAATCCTGCAGGCTGACAAGCCGCTTGAGATGCTTGGATCGACCGGCTTCGTAGTGGGTTTCACCCACACCGAGGGCCTTCTGCTTCAGGATATTCACCAAAGCGAGGCGCGCTTCTGGGTTGGCGTCCTGCGCGCGCATACGCGGTGCGCATCGCTTGCGCCATGGCGCCATGCGGTTCGCGGCTGCCTACCGCGACCAGAATAATCGGCGCCGCATTCAACTTGACCTGAATCGCAGTTTTGAGCGTCTCGCGCACAAGCGTTTCATTGCCTTTGCGTTGATGGCGCACAAACCAGCTGTCACGCTTCATTTTGTGCACCAGCGCGGTCAAGACAATTCGTTCGGGATGGCGCAGATCAAACGCCCGCTGCGCATCGGTGGGAATATGATCGTCCGGGTACGGCTCCAGGCAAGGCAGGAAGATCTCCTCAGCCACAGCGGACCCGAAGCGTTCAGCGCGCGCTGCAGAGCCTTATCCTCCCACACGCACCGCTTCAAACTGGGCAGGCTTTGCGGATCACCAAACGGAAGCACGCCGGTGGCGACAAAATACAAAATGCTGCCCAGTGCAAACATATCCCGAACGGCGATAGGTGCGCACGCCCAGAATTTGTTCCGGCGCCATACAAGGCGCTGTGCCATACAGCAGGCGGAATTCTCCCTCAATCAGATCCGGCTATTCAGCGTGATGGCTCAAGCCGAAATCAATCAAAACCGCTTCTCCGCTTTTGCGGAACACGATCGTCGATGGCTCAATATCGAGATGAACCACATGCTGGCGATGCAGCGACGCCAACGCATCCGCCGCCGCCGCGCCGATCCACACCACCTCTTCGATCGGCAACGCCAAAGCATCAATTTAGGCAAATAAACACGGCCCCTTAATACCACCAAAAATGTAGGGCGGCCCGAAAATTCGCCTACGCGATACACTTTCGGCCCATGCTGGCCGCTCAATCGCGGCAGGATCATCATTTCCATTTCAAAGCCGACAATCGCTGCGAGATCTTCCCCGTGCGACAGGCGCGGCGCCTTTAGAATTGCCGGCGTCGGCAATCCGTCCTTGAGCGCGGCGGACAAAATCACCATGCCGCCTTTGAGCAAAACCTCGCCGATCGTGATCCCGTCAATGATCACGCCTAGCGCGTTTTCAACCGAATCCGAGCCGGCTCAGGTCCGTTGAAAACGCGCAAATTCTAAAGTTTGGACCGCTTTCGAACGCGAAACCGGACTCCACGTTCCCTGAAAGCGGTCTAGCGCCAGTCGCATCGGAAATGCACCCTGCCCGTCCATGCTCAACGCCTCTCAAATAAGCGATCGGCGAGACTGTCCGGCAGGCCGGCCGTGCGAATGGCGCGGGCGGCAGCAGCCACATCACAGGCTGCGCGGTGAAAGGCGATTGCGCTGTCGCTCGGATCAAACAGCGCAAAACCCGTGACCGGATTGCGATTGCACGGCTGCCTCATCGCACCCAACTCCACATGCCTGCGGCGATGGCGCGTCAGCGCGCTCGACTAGCCCGGCAGCGGTGTGAACGGAGCGGCCTGTCCGATGCTGCGCTGCCGATACACCATTGGGGTGTGCGTGCGGCCGCAGAAAACCACGCGCGTATCGATGGCTGCGAGGCTGCAGGCGGCGGCCTCCGCATTGGCGACATAGCGCCACCTCTCTGGCGCCGATGCATCGGCATGCACTTACAGGCGATCATCCTTACGCACCGTCAGCGGCAGCGCGCGCAAGAACGTCTTGTGCCGGTCGGCCAATTTCGCGTGGGTCCACAGCGCTGCATCCGCTGCGGCAAGGTCCATATCGGCGCGGGGATCGGCGTCCATCTCGTCATGGTTGCCGTACACGATCACCGCGCCGTCTGCGGCCAGCGCCATCACCCGCTCCACCGTCTCCGCCGGCGCGCCGCCATGCCCAACCAGATCGCCCAAGATCACAAAGCCCGACGCGCCCGCCTTGCGCGCGGCCGCCAGCATGGCGTCAAGCGCCGGCAGATTGGCGTAGATGTCGGAAAACAGCGCGACGGACATGGCAGGAGACCTCCCGGGCGCCCCAGGAGCGTCAATCTAGCGGTTTCCGATCGCGCCTGCCGTCAGCCGAAAGACAAAAGCCGGGCGCCCTTGAAGCGACCGCAAACCGACAACGTACAGTCGGCTTGGGATAAGTTGCTTTCCATTGAGCAGTTCGCGCGCATGTCGCAGCCGGCCGGCGTCGACCCCGGATCAAGTCCGGGGCGGGCTTCGGCCTTGAAGCGCGCTACCCCTCAAAAATCTCACGCGTCGCCGCCGCTACCTGCGGCTCTTTGAAGTGGATTTCGCCGGTCTCGATCAGCCGCTGGTACGGGATTGTGACCTGCACACTCTCCCCGCCTTCGGCTTCCATGTGCACCACAATGGCGCTGGCGTCGCCATCGGGTGTCATGAGGCCGCCATCAATCACCAGACCAGCAACCAAGAGGCGCTTGGCGGCGGCCTCCTGGCGCATGCCCTGGATCAGGGCGGCGATATAGTGCTGCGGCGTTGATCGCTCCACCGGCAGATCAACATGCATCTGTGTGCGTTCCCCGTCCGGGCGCACACCGGCGCCAAATGGCTTGAACGAGCCGCCCTGCAGCAAAGCGCGATGGGCCTCATCAAACAGAAACTGATAGGTTTCCTGAACGGTGGCGGCGGCGGTCTGGTCGGTCATGGCGGGCATCGCAGCTGAGCCAAAGGCGGATACGCCCGTGGCGGGAAGGATCTTCGCGTTAGCATTGGTGACAGGCGCCGTCCAACGAACCAATTGCAACGAAAAGCGCGCCGCCAGCCGCCCGGCGAGGGCGTCGCCGCCTGCGCTGCCCTCGCTTTGCGCTTCGGGCGCGCTCACAGGGCGCCCGTCACGTCGCGCCGCCCGCGCGGCGTTCCGCTTCAGACAGGAATTTGACGTCACGGTCCAACAGGGCGCCCTCCGCCTTCGCCGCCTGCAACGCGGTTTTGACTTCCGCCCACGAGGCCGCACCCGCATCCGCCAGACGCCACAGGCCAACCCAGATCTCGCGATGGGCGCCGGCATGATTGGCCGCCAGCGCCAACACCTTACGGCCCTGCGCCACCGCCTCGCGATTGGCGCCAGCGGCGGCGGCGGCGTCGCCGGCCAGCCGGTGGATTTCGCCAAACGTATTCAACACGGTGGCGAGGGCTGCGACATCCAGCGGTTCGCCAGGGCGCGCAGCTGCAAGACGGCGGCGCAAATCCACCGCCTGGGCGCCAGCCGCGATCGCATCGGCGTGGCGATTTTGCCGGCTGATCACGGCGGCAAGCTTTTCCTGGGTATCGGCGGCGGCGCGGGCCAGCGTGATATCTGACGGCGCCTGCGCGCCCAGGCCCTTGGTGATCTGCAACGCCTCGCCATAGGCGGCCGCGGCCATCGCGCCGTCGGTGATCATCACAGCGATATCACCCAGCAGCGACAATCGGGCGGCGAGATCCAACGGGGCCTGCGCCGGACGCAACACATCAACCGCTGCCTGACCGTGCCGGCGGGCGCCGTCGGCATCGTTCAGGCCCAGCGCAATCAGCGCCAGTTCCGCTTCCCCCTGCGAGCGATCGGACGGCGTGCGCGCTTCCGCAATCGCTTGCTCCATGGTGGCTTTGGCCATCGCGATGGCGCCGCCCAGCCCCTGCAGGCGGGCCAAGTACACGCCATTCCAGAAGTCGCGCTGGTCGAGGCGCCACGCATCGAGATAGGCCTGCATCGACGCGCCGCCATCGACCAAAAACGCAAGCGCGCCAAGCCGGCGCAGCCGCTCGACCTGGGCGGGGCCGGTTTGGGCGTCGGCATCCTGGCGCAGGGCCTGGAAGCCGTCCATCAGCCGCCCGGCATTGAAAGCCGCGATGGCCTGCGCCGCGGCGACGTCATCGGCAGTGGCCAGGCTTTCAGCCGCGGTCCGCAGCGCCTTCACGGCGTCGGGCGTGATCGGTGCGCCGTTGCCGGCGGCGCCCGCGCGGATCGCCTGTTCGATGACGCCGGCGACGTCGGCAGCGTGCGCGGCGCCGGCTTGCGCCGTGCGCGACACCGAGGCGACGCCATCGCCGGCCGTGGCGGGCGGGCGGGGCGCTGGTTCAATCGGGGGTACAGAGGGCGCGGGCGGCTGCGCTTTCGCCGTCACGGGCGGCGCCTGGGAGGACGCCTTCGAGGGCGCAACGGGCGGCGTCGCCTCCGGCGCCTCATTCTTGGACTTGTTGCCAAATAGTTTGCCGAACATCGGCTTAGCTTACAGGAACCCACAAAGTCGCGCCATAACCCGGAACGGTTAAACGCAGCCCGAATCTGCCCAGCGATGGACGTGCAATTCGTTGCGGGCGTCGGCCGCGCGGTCGGCGTCGACCGGCTTTTGGATGGCCGCCGCCAGCCGTTCTGCACGGCGAGCCTGCGTTTCCGCGTCCTTTACATCCCCGCCACGCCGCGGCTGATGCCGATGTTATGAGGGCGCGGGCGGGCGGCGCAAGTCACGAGAGGTCATGGCGCGAGTGTGGCTGCAATCGACCCCGGTCGGGTTCAGGCGCGGCTATCAGCCTTGCGGCTTGGCGGCGCGAATCTTCGCGGCGCGCGCCTCAACCAGGCCCACGATGTGCTCAACCATGGCCTCGTTCGAGACTTTATGATCTGCCCGACCCGAGACATAGATCATCCCGGCCCCGGCCCCGCCGCCGGTGAAACCCAGATCCGTCATCAGCGCTTCGCCGGGCCCATTCACCACGCAGCCAATGATCGACAGGGAAATCGGCTCTGCGATGTGGGCGAGGCGCGCCTCCAGCGTCTCAACGGTTTTGATCACGTCAAAGCCCTGGCGCGCACAACTGGGGCAGGCGATGATGTTCACCCCGCGCTGACGCAGGCCAAGCGACTTGAGGATATCGTGGCCAACCTTGATTTCTTCCACCGGATCAGCGGCGAGCGAAACCCGGATCGTATCGCCAATGCCGGCCCACAACAAAGAGCCAAGCCCGATAGCGCTTTTCACCGTACCGACGCGCATCGCTCCCGCTTCGGTGACACCCAAATGCAACGGCGCGTCCGTCGCTTCGGCGAGCGCCATGTAGGCCGCCGACGTCAGAAACACATCCGACGCCTTGACGCTGATCTTGTAGTTCTGAAAGTCGTTCTCTTCCAGCAAAGCGGCGTGGAACAAGGCGCTTTCAACCATCGCTTCGGGGCACGGCTCGCCATACTTTTCCAACAGATGGTTTTCCAAGCTACCCGCGTTCACCCCGATACGGATCGCGCAGCCGTGATCCTTCGCCGCCTGGACAACCTCCCGCACCCGCTCTTTTGAGCCGATATTGCCGGGATTGATCCGCAGGCAGGCAGCCCCCGCAATCGCTGCCTCGATGCCGCGCTTGTAGTGGAAATGGATATCCGCCACCAGCGGGACCTTGGCGGCCCGTGCGATCTCTTTGAACGCGCGGGTGCTGTCTTCATCCGGGCAGGACACGCGCACGATATCGGCGCCAGCCTCTTCCAGGCGGCGGATCTGATCGATGGTCGCGGCGGCGTCCGTCGTCAGGGTGTTGGTCATCGACTGCACAGTGATCGGCGCATCGCCGCCCACCAGCACCGCGCCCACCTGAATTTGCCGGCTTTTCCGCCGGGTGATCCGCCGCCAGGGACGGATATGGTGCAGGTCCTTGCCGCCACTGTCAGCCATGCGCGCCTCGTGGAAAATGATGTCAACGGGGCTCAGCGCCCGGCGGTGGCGTTTCGCCCTGTTCCCAGGAGTCGGGCTGGTTTACGGGCGGCGGCGCGGCGACCGGCGCCTTCGGCTCCACGTCGACCGCCTTCGGACGCGGCTGGACAGGCGGGCGCGGACGCGGCGCCGGACGTGGAGCGGGCAGGCGTTCAAATCCAGCCGCCGGCGCCGTCGTGGCCGGTGCGGGTGCGACCGGCGGGACCGTATTCGGCGGGCCCCCCATCGGGCCCACCATGGGGGGCGCCGATGGGATCACCGGGCTGCCGGCCACCGCGGGTGCGGGCGGCAAAGCCGAGGCCGGCGCTGTGCTGACCGCAGTTCCGATGGCAGACGCTGCGGGCGGCGCTGGTCGCGGGGTTCGCCCCGGCAGCGGCGCTGCCGCAGGCCCAGCCGCCACATCCGCCGATTTCACTGCTGTTGCGGCGATGGCATCCACCTGTCGGCCCAGCACCGGCTGCCCAGCCAAACCAAGCACCCCCACCGAGGCGCCGTTCAGAAACACTTCAAACGCACTGCCATCGCGGGCGTGCAGCGTCCAACCGGCGCCGGCGTCGGGTTCAAAGACTTGGCCCGGCGCGAGATCCTGGCTCAACATGACGGTGCCGCCAGGAGTGCGCACCTCAAGCCAAGCCTGCAACAGCGCCCTGATCTCCACCTTCTGCGCCGCAACGCCGTACGGCAGCCCATCGCCCTCCACCATCGGGGCGACTGGCCGCTGCGCACCCGCCACAACCGAAGAACCGCCGGGCGGCGTCACCGCCGCCTCTTCCGCGGGGCCGCCAAACAGCGCGCGATAGCCAACAAACCCACCCGCGACCAAAGCCAGCGCCAACGCCCAGATCCAGGGACGTTCCCGCTCCGGCTTGGATTCGGGATTGCGGATTTGGGGGGTGGCGTCCTCACGGGAGAGAGCACTTTCGGCTTGGAACTGCTCCAGCAGCGCCTTCGGCTCGAACTTCAGGAAGGCGCCATAGCTGCGCAGATAAGGCAGCGCATAGGCTTTGCCCGGCAGCAGCTTGAGGTTCATGTCCTCAAGGGCGGCGAGATAGTCTTTGCGAATCCGCAGCTTCTCACTGACCTGCTCAATTGTCAGACCGGCGGCCTCCCGCGCGGCGCGCAAGCGATCGCCAGCGCGGCATGGCTGTTCCAGCGCCCGAGGCGCTGGAGGCGTGCTGGAAGCAAGAGCGGGCGCTGCAGCAGGTGCAGCGACAGGCGCGAGAATCGGGGCGGTCGGCTTCTCTTCGGCGCGCGCAGCATCGACGGGCGCCTCGGGCGCTGCATCGCCCATCGCGAGCGCATCCGCCACAGGATCGAGCGGCGGCTCGCCCGGATCGGCGCGATTCTGATCCAACGGAGGCGCCGCGCTCGCCGGCGCCGGCTGGGTCAACATGGCTTCAGCCCTCACAAATCGGCATCACAAAACTATCCTGCGCCGGTTTACCAACCCAGGTTCACCAACCCAGATTCACCAACACAAATTCAAACAGACCCAGGTTCACCACGCAACGCGCCGCCGCCCCTAACGCCGAATGGTGACCATTGTGCACGG
>JBIKVO010000366.1:0-3531 GCA_044356795.1 Caulobacterales bacterium | reverse complement strand
CGGCGAAAACAGCATGGTCGCGGCAAGCAAAGCGCGACTCAAAGGGGAAATCTTCGGTTTCATCAGGGTGTCCACCATGGGCGTCAAAAACGAAGCGGGCGGCGCCCGAAGACGCCGCCCGCCCAGTGCAGGCGATTAGCAGTTGGAGCCGGTATAGATGCCGCAGGTCCAGCCTTGGAACCGCGTATCCGCCGTGTTGCGAATGGCGCCGATATAGGGCGCGGCCACAAAGAACGGATTGAGCGTTGTCGGGTCCACCGGTGTGCGCGCGGTCTCGTTGACCCCGTTCACGATCGCACCGACCGATCCAGACACCTGCAGCGTATTGGCCGTGGCGGTGGTGTTGTTCGCGCCCGCATTGATGAAGCCCGTTGAGGCGGCGTCATTGGCGCCGGGGCAATCAAACAGGATCGAATTGAAGGTCGGCGCCGGGCTGGTATTGGCCGAGCCGGCGGCGAGACAGGTGGTCGATCCGGTCACCACGCCATTGACGTAGCGGCCCGAAGAGCCCGGCGTGCCGCCCGTATTGTTCAGCGTGATGCCTTGAATATTGGCAGCGCTGAAGTTTTGCGGAATGCCGACCATCGTGAAGTTCGAGATCTGCGGATTGGTGTCGAGGGTTCCGGCAAGGCTGGCCGAGCGCAGGTTCGACGATTCCACCAGACGATCCGGCCCGCCCGTGATCGTCAGATATTGACGGATCAGCAGGAATTGGGTCGCGCCCGTCCAGCCGGAGTCGAGGTCGAAGCTGTCGTCTAGTGCGCCGGTGATCGCGATATTGCGCAGATTAACCGTGCCGCCGAAGATTTCGACGCCGTCATCGCCGGAATTATGCACCTGCACATTCTCGATCACAGTGCCGCTGCCGACGCCGCCAAGGGTGAGGCCGTTCAGGTCGTCGCCGGCTGCGGCCGAGGTCAGGAAGGCGCCGGGATACCGGATCTGCAGGAAACGCACGCTGCCGCTCGAGTCGGCGGCGGCGTCGCCGCCATAGAGTGCATCACGGCCAGTCGCGGCGGTGACGCCCTCCACGGCCGCTTGGCAGGCCAATGCGCCCTGCGCCACGGCAGTGTTGCAGCTGCGGATCGGCGCGCGGCCATTGATGATGAAGCCGCCCCATTCGCGGGTCGCGGTGGCGTCGGCGCGGGTATTCTCGATGTCGGCGCCGGAGGTCATGATGACGGGCTGCGAGGCCGTGCCATTGACGAACACCCGGCTGCCGCGATTGACGATCAGCATGTCGCCCGCCGCATCGCCGTACAGCGTGACGCCCGCGTCGATCGTCAGCGTGCCCGCAACGCCAGCCGTGCCGGCCGCGCCACGATCCTGGCCCACATCCACCCGACCGGCGATCTGATACACGTTGCCCGCCGTCAGGCGCACTTCCGCCGGAACGCCGGCAACGCCCAGCGCGCCAGACAAGATGCAGCGCCGCTGGCCAGCGATCGTGCCGGCCTGCGTGGTGCCCGCCGGGCATATCGCCGCCGGCAATAGGCCGATGGTCCAACCCGCCGCCCAGTTCGACGTGTTCGTCTCCGTGCCGGAGAAGGCGCCGATATAATTGGCTGCGGTGAAGAACGAGCCGAGCGTGGTGACGTTGAACGCGGTGCGCGCCAATTCCGTCGGGCCCGGCAGCACGCCATTCAGCGTATTGGCGGTGGTGGTGGTGTTGTTCGTGCCGGCATTGATGAAGCCAAGCGAGGTCGCGTCGGGCTGCGTCGGGCAGTCAAACAGGTTGGAATTGAACACCGGCGCCGGGCTGGTATTGGCCGCACTCGCCGCGACGCACACATTCGAGCCCACCGTCACGCCATTATAAAAGCGGCCCGACGATCCCGGCGACCCGCCGGTATTGTTCAGCGTAATGCCCTGCAGGTTCGCGCCCGAGAAATTCTGGCGAATGCCCACGAAGGTGAAGTTTGCGAAGGTCGGGTTCGTGTTTTGCGAACCGCCGGCGCTGGCGCGGCTGATATTGGAGCCTTCAATCACCCGGTCTGGGCCGCCTGAAGCGGTGATCGCCTGGCGCACCACGGCGAACTGCACATTGCCCGTCCAGCCGTCGTCATAATCGAGGCTGTCGTCGAGGGCGCCGGTGACGACGATATTGCGCGCATTCACCGTGCCGCCAAACCATTCAAAGCCATCGTCCCCTGCATTGTGGATCTGAATGAAGCTGAGATCGGTGCCGGAGCCGACACCGCCGAGCGTGAGACCGTTCAGATCGTCGCCGGCCGCGGCGGACGTCAAGAAGTCCGACGAATAGGAGATGCGCACATAGCGCATCGTGCCGCTGGTGTCGGTCGGGATCGCGCCGCCATAAAGGGCATCGCGACCGGTGGCCGCGGTGACGCCTTCGATGGCGTTCTGGCACTGCGCCGTGCCCTGCGTGACGGCGGTGTTGCAGCCGCGGATCGGCGCCCGGCCCAGCAGAATAACGCCGCCCCATTGGCGGGTGGACTCCGACACGCTCACCGTGCCGTCGATATCCTCGCGCGAGGTGAAGACGATCGGCTGCGCCACTGTGCCCACCGCGCTGATGCGGCTGCCGCGGTTGACGATCAAGATGTCGCCGGCGACATCGCCAAAGATCCGCACGCCGGGTTCGATCGTCAAGATCGCGGCGGCGCCGTTGGCCAGATTGCCTTCCGCGCCCAGATCCCGGCCGATATCGACGCGGCCATTGATGCGGTACACGACATTGGCCAGACGCGGCAGGGTCAGGTTCGCGGTGATTTCACCAGACAGATTGCAGACGGTGTTGCCCGCGATCGCGAGATTAGCGTTGGTGGTGCCGGCCGGGCAGGTCGCACTGCCGCCGCCGCCGCCGCCGCCACCGCCGCCGCCGCCGCCGCCCGGCGGCGTGCCGGCATTGGTCGCGCCCGGAGAGGCGATATTCGAGCCGCTGCACGCAGCAAGGCCCAGAGCCATCGCCGCGGCCATAGCGCGCAAAGCATTCTTATAGGTCATAATCATCCCCCAACGCCAAAAGGCAATGAGACGCCGCCCTCCGCGGCGCCTGTGATGGATGACCGTCCCTAAAACCCGATTGTAATAGCCCCATGTCTTAACGATGAAGGTTACGCTACAACGCCATGACGGTTTTGTTAAACCGGCGTTAGTGATTTCAAGGCCGCGGCGCCGCGGCGAGGGATTGGATCATTGCCGGCATCGGTGACAGCGCCGCCTGGGCGACCGCCGGCCGGGCGCCGCCGTCCCCCCGGGGCCGAAAACCCCTAAATTTCCCTTGATTTCCAAGCTGCTGCCGCCTGCCCCGCGGCCAAAAAAAACTCTTTACAGCGCCGCCGATTGACCCTATCTGCACGCCGTACCGGCGGACCTGGAAACAGCGTCCACTAACGCCCCCTCGGCCCAGGCCACACGGGACCGACCTTTCAACCAGCAAAGGCACGGCCCCGGCGTAAGCACCCCGAACCGGCTCCCACAGGCGATGGCCTGGAAGCGCGGTCGGCGAGGATGGCGGACCTGACATATGAGCATGTCCGACTAACGCCGGCCTGGGTTCAACATCGC
>JBIKVO010000365.1:0-3544 GCA_044356795.1 Caulobacterales bacterium | reverse complement strand
CGTCTCCCGGTTTTGATCCCAACGAATTCATCAACGGCATCACGCCGGATCGCTTCCGCGCGCTGAATGAGGATCCCTACAAGCCGCTGTTCCACAAGGCTGTTACCGGTCAATACAAGCCCGGCTCCACCTTCAAAATCGCCACCGGTATCGCCGCGATCGAAGCGGGCATGCCGGAGAATTATACCGTCAACTGCCCGGGCTTTGTGTTTTTCGGCGGCCGTCGCTTCCATTGCTGGAAGCGCGGCGGCCATGGGCCCATGAACTTCCACGCCGCGATGAAG
Organism: Caulobacterales bacterium; assembly: GCA_044356795.1. Taxonomy (GTDB): domain Bacteria; phylum Pseudomonadota; class Alphaproteobacteria; order Caulobacterales; family Aquidulcibacteraceae; genus JBIKVO01. Next base: position 3,260 of record JBIKVO010000365.1, on the reverse strand, counting down.
CAATCGTGCAATTGCTTCTTCTTCAACGCAGCCCTTCTCTCCGGCCAGCAGCGCGTCGCCGACACCGCTCGCCTGCTTGGGTTCCATCAGCGCTATGACGTCAGCCTGCCGATGAATTCCGTGCGCGACGGCATCATCCCCGATGAAGCGTGGTGGAAGTCGCGCCGCACCGATCCCATGCCGGCGGGCATGACGCTGAACACCGGCATCGGGCAGGGCGATGTGCTGACAACACCGCTGCAATTGGCGCTGATGACGGCGCGGGTGGCCAATGGCGGTTATGCGGTGATCCCGCGCATGGTGCGCGATGCGCGCGATGTAAAACCATTGCCGCCGCAATGGCCCAAGCTGCCGTTTACAGAGGCGTCTTTGCGGCGCACGATGGATGGCATTTTTGGCGTGTGCAACGAGCCGGGCGGCACGGCGGTGGGCGCCGCCGGCAATCTTGATCTCAGGTTTGATCCCGCCAATGGACGCGTGGTGGAGGCCGCCAACGCGCCGGCGAATTTCAAGCCCGTGCAACTGGGCGGCAAAACCGGCACGGCGCAAGTGCGGGTCATCACCGTCGGGGAGCGGGCTGCCGGCGTGAAGCGCAACGAAGATCTGCCATGGGCGATGCGCGATCATGCCTTGTTTGTCTGCCACGGCCCGGTGCATAAGCCGCGCTATGCGTGCGCGGTGGTGGTGGAGCATGGCGGCGGAGGGTCGAAGGTGGCCGCCCCGATTGCCCGCGATGTGATGCGCACCGTGATCCTGCGCGACCCTGGCAATCAACGCACCATCACGCGCGAAGCCTTAAGCCAGTTGGGGCGCACCACGGAGGCGCCGGCATGACGCTCGCTTACTCCACCAGTTCCCGCCCGCGCTCCATCGGCGAAAAGCTTTCCAAGCTGAATTGGACGATCATCACGCTGCTGTGCGCGATCACCACCATAGGCGTGATCATGCACTTTTCGGTGGCCGACGGCTCCTGGCTTGGCCGGCCGCTCGAACATGCGTCCCGCTTTGTGGTGGTGATGGCGTTTGTGTTTGTGTTCGCGCTGCTGGACCCGCGGATTTGGTTAGCGATGGCGTATCCCTTTTACGGGGTATCTCTGCTTTTGTTGGCGGCGGTGGAGCTGTTCGGCGCCGAGCGGATGGGGGCGCAGCGTTGGCTGGATATCGGCGTCGTTGTGCTGCAGCCGTCGGAGTTTATGAAAATTGCGATCGTGATGGCGCTGGCGCGCTATTATCATTCGCTGCAGCCGTGGATGGCGGGCACCTTTTTATGGTCATTGCCGCCTGTGGTGATGTTTGGTTTGCCAGCCGCGCTGCTGGTCAAACAACCCGATCTTGGCGCTGCGATTTTGATCTCTACGACGGCGGTGGCGATCATGTTTCTGGCGGGGTTGCGGTGGCGCTATATTGTGCCGGCGGGCGTGTTGACGCTGGCGGGCGGCGTGTTTGCCTATTTCTTCCTGCTGTATGATTTTCAGCGCGATCGCATTCATGTGTTCCTCAATCCGTCCGCCGCCGACCCCTTGGGCGAGGGGTATCATGTCGCGCAATCCAAAATCGCGATCGGATCGGCGGGTCTCTTTGGCAAGGGTTATTTGCAGGGCACCCAAAGCCAGGGTGACTTTCTGCCAGAAAAACATACCGATTTCATTTTTACGATGATCGTGGAGGAGTTCGGCCTGCTTGGCGGGTTTGTGGTGCTGGGTCTTTATACTGCGCTGCTCGGCCTGACGATGGCGGTGGCGTTGCGCGCGCGCACCTTGTTTGGGCGCCTTCTGGCGGCGGGCGTTGCGGTTAATCTCGGCTGTTATGTGTTGATCAATACCGCGATGGTGATGGGGCTTGTGCCGGTGGTGGGTGAACCGCTGCCGCTGATTTCGTTCGGCGGCACAGCAATGCTCACCTTGGGCTTTTGTTATGCGATGGTGCTGTCGATTGATTTGCACCGCGATGCGAGTGCAACACGCGGATTGCTGTGGTGAGGGGGGCCTGCGGCTGGGGCTTAGGGCGACCCGACATAGTCGGCGCGGGGGTGCTTTAGGGCCCGGGTTTTGGAAAGGCCGCAGGTCTCAAATCGTGTGGCTTGCGCAGCGTTTGGAATCATTGGGGGGCTTATCCCCCCGACCCCCGAGAGGGTGGCCCATAGGGCCGAGGGGGCGATGACGCGGCAGCCCGCGGCGCAATCCGAAAGCAAAACCGCAAATCTATCCCCACAGGGTCGACGCCGCCGCATACTGCGCGTCAGGCATGGCTTGCTTCAACTTTTGCCGCCGCTGGCGCGCGTCTTCATGGCCCTGTGGCGGTATCGTCGCGGCGGGAACCTTGCGGGCCTCAAAAAACTCGACCGGGATCTGGATCGCATGCGCGTTGCGGAAAACCTGAAAACTGTTTGCAGTTTGCGTGCATCGCGATTGCATGAACTCTTGCGCATATCGTCTGAACACAGATCATCTGCATGCAGATGATCACCTTCCAACGCCGCCTTGATTTTATATAGCGCGGTTCCTCAATCCGTCTGATTTTCCGCCCGCCGGAGCCCCGCGCCCGGCGCCACGTATGCCGCGCGCTTTTCGGGCGGCCGACCGCTGTCCGCTCGGCCTGAAGGCGCGCTAGACACTTTCACAGACGCGGTGGCAGAGCGCCTCGGCATCCCTCCGCCAGAACTGGATGGCCAAGGGGCGGCAGCCGTTGGCCAAAAAGCGCGTTAGTCGTCGTCTTCTTCTGGATAGGGCAGATCCAACCATTCGCCGACCGCCAACAGCAGGTCTGCGGCGGTTTCATCGTCGCCGGAGGCAAACACCGCCGGCTCGGTTCCGGTTCCATGATCGACATAGACAAAGATCCGCCCGCCCGGCTTTTCGCGAAGGGCGTCGGCGGCGGCAGTCAGGACATCGTCGGTTGTGGGGTTGGCAGGCGCTTCGGACATGGAACTTTCTCTCGGCAAGGCGCACGATGGCGTCAGAGGGCGGCGGTGATTTTGGCGGCGATGGCTGTGAGGGCGGCGGCGTCCGCGCGCGGGCTTTCGCCCTCGGCCATCAAGCGTGCGCCGCAAAAACGCGGTATGATGTGCATGTGCAGGTGAAACACGGTTTGACCGGCGGGCGCGCCGTTGAATTGCACCAGCATGACGCCGTCGGGCTGCAGGCTTTTTTCGATCGCGTGGGTCAGGCGTTGTACGGTGTGCATCAGTGGGCCTAACCGATCGGCGGGCAATTCCAACAGGGTGCGCGCTGGGTAGCGCGGCAAAACCAGGGTGTGCCCCT
>JBIKVO010000364.1:0-3547 GCA_044356795.1 Caulobacterales bacterium | reverse complement strand
AACCGGTTTCTGCCGTCAAACCGCTTTCTGTCGTCAAACTGGTTTCTGCCGCCAAACCGGTTTCTGCCGTCAAACCGGTTCACCCGGCTGCTGTCGTCTTGGCGCGTTGATAGACCGCTTCGCCGCCGCCGCTAAGCCAGATTGCACGGCCAGGCGGCGACAGCGCCTTACGGCGCACCGCCGTCCAACAAAGGCGCGATTCGCGCAGCGATCCGACCCGCCGTCGGCGCCGCCACCGCCCCGCCGGTGGCGCGTCCACCGCTGGCCGGCGTGCGCTGCGGCTCGTCCAAGGCGACAACGAGGACATAGCGGGGTGCGCGCGCCGGGAATACGGCGGCAAACAGGGCGAGATTGCGATCTTGATCATAGCGACCCTCGATCAATTTTTCCGAGGTGCCGGTTTTGCCGGCGATCGCAAAGCCGGCAATGGCGCTGGCGGCGGCGCCGGTGCCTTCGTCGCTGCCGGCCGCCTGGAGCATCGCCAACACCGAGCCGGTTGTGGCGGCCGAAAAAACCGGACTGGTTTGCGCGGGATCGCCAAGCGCGGGCGTCAAACGCAGGCGCACCAGTGCGCCATCGCGGGTAAACAGCGTGTAGGCCTGGGCAAGGGCCGCCAGTGAAAACAAGGCCCCGCGACCATAGGCATTGGCCGCCACCGCCGCATCATCGCGCCCGGCCGGCAACACAAACGACTGCGCCCCCGCCACCGGCAAGGGGGCGGGGGCGGCGAGGCGCAGGCGCTGGAACATCGCAACCTGTGCGTCCGCGCCGAGGCGCATCGCGAGCGCCCCGATCGCCACGTTTGAACTGCGCGCCAGCGCTTGTGTCAGGTCCACCGGCGCGTCGGCGGGGTTGGCGTCGGTGATCCGTCGCCCCGCCGCCAGCAGGGGCGCCTGGGTGTCAAACCGCTCGCCCGGATCTACCCGACCGGCGTCCAGGGCGGCGGCCACCGTGAACGGCTTCAGAGTGGAGCCCAACTCAAACACGGCGCCGGTCGCAAGGTCGTTCGGCGGCGGCCCTGAAAGCGGCGCGTTGGGATTGTGCAGGGGGACGCTGGCCAATGCCAGCACTTCGCCGCTGTGACCATCGACGACAATCCCTGCCCCGGCCTTCGCTTGAAAGCGGCGCAAGGCCGCACCCAATTCAACCTCGACAGCATGCTGCACGTGCAGATCAATCGATAGCGCCACCGCGCGGCCCTGCGCGCTTGCGGCGTCCAGAACCGGGGCGAGACCCAACTCCACCCCGCTGATTGGCGCGCCTTCGGCATTGATGCGTCCGATCAGGCGGCCGGCGGTTTCAACATTGGGATAAAAACGCCGCTGGCTGCGCCGCAGCACAATGCCTGAGAGCCCCAAATCATGCACCCTCGCGCGCTGCGGCGGCGTCAAACCGCGCGCCAGCCGCACCAGCGCCCGCGATGAGTGCATCCGGGCGATCGCTTCCTCGACATCCAGGCTTGGCAGCACAGTGCGCAGCGATGCGGCGGCGGCGGCGGGATCGGCGATCCAGCGCGGTTCGGCCCAGACATCAAATGCCGGAAGGCTGGTGGCGAGCACGGCGCCATGGCGGTCGACGATGTCGGCGCGGCGCATGGTTTCAACACTCAGCGGGGCTGCAACCGGCGCAGCCCCACTGACCGCGACCGCAACAGTGCGCACGGCCAGCACCGCAAACAGCGCCATCAGCACCAGCGCAACGATCCGCACGCGGTCCAGGCCTGAGACCCAACCGGCCCATGCCGTCATGGCGTTGGCTCCGCATCGGGCGGGCTCGGCGCATTGAGCGACGGGGCGTCTGCGCGGCTGGGGCGGGCGAGATATTGCGTTTCCGCGCGCAGGATCGCTTGCGCGTCGCGTTCATCGGCAACCGCCTGATCAAGCGTCTGAACCCTTGCGCGGGTGGCGGCCGTTTCGTCCTTGAGCCGGAAAATGCCCAACAAGAGCAGCACGATCACGCACAGACTGACCGGGAAGAAAAACCGCGAAACCATCACGCTACCCGCCAAGCCTTGCAAATTCGGCAAGCGCCAGCGGGGCCAGCGGCCGCGGATTAAACGGCGCGGTTGCGGCGGCGTCCGTGCGCACCGCTGCACGAAGCCTTGCCGATCGCGCCCGCGGATTGGCCGCGATTTCCGCAGGTCCCGGCGCAATCGGTTTGGCGTTCAACAGCGTGAAGACCGGGGTGAAATCCTGTTCAGCCGCCGGGCGATAGCGGGAGCCTTGCGGCTTGGCCTGGGCCCGCTCTTTCAGAAAGCTTTTCACCAGCCGATCCTCAAGCGAATGAAAGGTCACGACGGCGAGCCGCCCACCGGGCTTTAAGCGTGATTCCGCCCCCGACAGCCCGCGGCAGATCTCGCCCAATTCGTCATTCACCAGGATCCTCAGGGCCTGGAAGGTGCGGGTTGCGGGATGGGTGCGCGCACCCTTGCGTCCGCCGACCGCTTTTTCCACCAGATCCGCCAGCTGCAGCGTGGTGGTGATCGGCGTCTCTTTGCGGGCAAGGGCCAGAAAGCGCGCAATGCGGCGCGCCGCTGGCTCTTCCCCGAAGGCCCATAATGTTTCCGAGAGCGCCGCCTCCGACAAGGTCGCAATGACGGCGGCGGCGTCGGGGCCATCGGCGCCCATGCGCATATCCAGCGGCCCATCGAACCGGAACGAAAAGCCGCGCCAGGCGGCGTCGAGTTGGAATGAGGACACGCCGAAATCAAACATCACGCCATCGAGCGGCGTTTCCACCAGCATCGCCAGATCGCCGAACCGGCCTTCCCGCATGGCAAGACGGCCAGCCGCCAAACGGATCAAACCCTGGGCGCGGGCGATCGCATCGGGATCACGATCGAGGCCGATCACGCGGCAATCAGCGGCCTCAAGCGCGGCGCGGGCATAGCCGCCGCCGCCGAAGGTGGCGTCGAGGATCAGGTCGCCGTCTTTCGGCGCGATCGCGGCAATCACGTCCCTGGCCAGAACCGGCACATGCGTCATGGGATCGCCTTTCGCGACCACGGCGCCAGCAGCGATCGGCTTTCCGCCGCAGCCGCCCGCGCCTTCGCCACCCGCGCCGCCAGCCCCTCCGGCGCCCAAATCTCAAACCAATCCGATAGGCCCGCAAATGCGGCCTTGCCGTTCAGGCCGGCATGGGCGCGCAGATCGTCCGGCAGGCTGGCCCGGCCGGTTTCGTCCAAAGCGAGCGCCCGCGCCTCGGCAAAGATGGCGTATCCGAAATCATCGCGGGCCGCGTCCAGATCGCCGCGCTGGGAGAGGGCGGCGTGCATCCGGGCCAGCCAATCGGCGTCGCCGCCCTCGAGGAACGGGCCGCGATAGGACGGCCAGACATAGACATGATCGGCGCCCTTCAGGGCGGCGCGGAACGCCGCCGGCACGCTGAGGCGTCCCTTTGCGTCAATCCCGACCGTATGCGTGCCGACAAACATGCCCGCTCCTTCGCGCCATTATGGGCACATATGGGCCAGGATGGGAAGAGGCGGGAAATTTAACCAATGAGACGAAGCGACGCGCGTGGAACGGCATGTGCTTGGACCAGGGCC
>JBIKVO010000363.1:0-3563 GCA_044356795.1 Caulobacterales bacterium | reverse complement strand
GGTGGTGCCGATCGCGCCGGGCTGGGTGATTGCGGATCTGAATGTCGGCATCTTGTACCTGTTCGCGATTTCGTCGCTTGGCGTGTACGGCATTATCATGGGGGGCTGGGCGTCGAACTCGAAATACCCCTTCCTCGGCAGCTTGCGCAGCGCGGCGCAGATGGTGAGTTATGAAGTCTCCATCGGCTTTGTGATTATCACGGTCTTGCTGTTGGTGGGGTCGATGAACCTGTCCACCATCGTGAACAATCAAGCCGCAGGCCTGTGGCAGTGGCATGCGTTTGCGTGGCCGACTGTCTTTATCATGGTCCCGATGTTCGTGATTTTCTTCATCTCGGCGCTCGCGGAAACCAATCGCCCGCCGTTTGATCTGCCAGAGGCGGAATCCGAACTCGTGGCGGGGTATCAGGTCGAGTACAGCTCAACGCCGTATCTGCTGTTCATGATCGGGGAATATCTCAACATCGTGCTGATGTGTGCGATGATGGCGATCCTGTTTCTTGGCGGCTGGCATCTGCCGTGGGGGCCGATCGAAAGCCTCGGGCTTGGCAGCTTCTTCACACCGATCGTCGGTTTCCTGGTCTTTTATGCGAAGATCTGGTTCCTGTTTTTCCTGTTCGCGATGGTGAAGGCGATTGTGCCGCGCTACCGCTATGACCAGCTGATGCGGCTTGGCTGGAAGATTTTCCTCCCGACATCTTTGGTCGCGGTGGCGCTGGTGGCGGGTTATACGGTGTACAAGAATGCTGGGGCGCTCCCGGCTGTGGGAGGATAGGCGGCGATGTCGCGGTTCGTGCAGGCGGTTCGTGGGGCGTTGCTGGTCGATATGGTTGGCGGCTTTGCGTTGGGCATGAAGTATTTCTTCAAGCGCAAGGCGACGGTGAATTATCCGTTTGAAAAGGGGCCATTGAGCCCGCGCTTTCGCGGCGAGCACGCCTTGCGCCGCTACGCCAATGGCGAGGAGCGCTGCATTGCCTGCAAGTTGTGCGAGGCGATTTGCCCGGCGCAGGCGATCACCATCGAGGCCGAACCGCGCGAGGACGGCAGCCGTCGCACCACGCGCTATGACATCGACATGGTGAAGTGCATCTATTGCGGCTTTTGCCAAGAGGCTTGCCCGGTTGATGCCATCGTGGAGGGACCGAACTTCGAGTTCGCCACCGAAACCCGCGAAGAGCTCTATTATACGAAAGAGCGCCTGCTGGCGAATGGCGACCGCTGGGAGCGTTTGATCGCCAAAAATCTGGAACTCGACGCCCCATATCGGTAACGGCACGATCCTGCGCCACAGCCTGGGCGCTTCCGGGAAAGGCTTGGCCAGCGCCGGATCAAAGACGGTCAGGTTCTCACCATGGATCGGGGTGGCCATGGATCGGGGTGGCCATGGATCGGGGTGGCCATGGATCGGGGTGTCCATGAATCGGGGTGTCCATGGATCGGGGTGTCCATGTCGCGCCCGGCAAGGGCGGGGTATCAGGGCGCCAAGCGCGCGCGGCCGGGCAACATGACCTCGTGGGGCTGCTTGTCGATGGCAGGCGTGATGCGCATATGGGCAGAGGCCGCATGTGGGTAGAGGCCGCATGTGGGTATAGGCATGGGCGACACCCTTATGCCGGCGGCAACCGCACGGTCGCCGCCTTCGACATCAAGCTTCAGCAGCAAGAAGCCGCCAGTCTCCGCCCGATCGGCCGCGCGCCGCTGCCGAGGGCAATTTCCGATCCGATGGCCCCGGGGCGAAATGCCCAAGCTTTTGCTTGAGCGCGTTTTCTAACGATCACCCGGCATCCCCTTGATCGGACAACGCGCTCGGCTCTTTCACGCCTGGGGCGGGCCTCATGGGATAGAGGCCCTTCCCAGACGGCTTTATCCACGCTCCCAGCCATGCAGCGCCATGGCTCAGCGCGCCCCATCAGAACCTTAAACCGCTTTCGCAGCGAAAACCGGGCGCCGCTTGTCCTGAAAGCGGTTTCACTGATTGCCTCCCACGGATCGGTTGCGGCGGGTTCGTTCCCAGGCAGCCGGCATGCACGGTCCATCGGCGGGGCATGCAACAAACGGCGGACAACAGTGCTAAGGCGCTGGCGCGGCGCAAAAACCGTGGCTAAAAGCCGGCGAGTCATTCACGGATTGGTCAGCCGCGGCGCGGCGGCCAAACCCATCACTGCGCTGTCAGGGGCGACGGCGCTGTCCAAACCCATCCCTGCGGACTGCTCCGTCGGGTCACGAGGCACATGCATGGCGGAGGCAATCGCATTCTATGCCTTGGCCGCGATAGCGGTCGTTTCGGCATTCTGCGTGATTGCCGCGCGCAATCCGGTGCATTCCGTTCTGTTCTTGATCCTGACCTTCTTCACCGCCGCCGGCCTGTTCGTGCTGATGGGGGCGGAATTTCTGGCGATGCTGCTGGTGGTGGTCTATGTCGGCGCCGTTGCGGTGTTGTTTTTGTTTGTGGTGATGATGCTCGACGTGGATTTCGTTGAGCTGAAACAGGGCTTTCTCAATTATCTGCCGCTTGGCGGGCTGGTTGCGTTGGTTTTGCTGGCCGAGTTGGTTTTGGTCGCGACGGCGGTTCAGCTGGAAGGCTTTGAGAGACCAGCGGCAGTCACGGGCGCGCCGACCAACGCTGAACAGATTGGCGCGGTGATGTACACCCAGTATTCGCTGGTCTTTCAACTCGCTGGCCTTGTGCTGTTTGTGGCGATGATTGGGGCGATCGTGCTGACGCTGCGGCAGCGGGACGGCGTTCGCAAGCAGGACGTCAGCAAGCAGGTTGGCCGCAATCCCAAAAAGGCGGTCGAACTCAAGGATGTCGGTTCAGGCCAAGGTCTGGGCTAGCGGGGTCATGGGTATGGAAATCGGGCTTGGCCATTATCTGACGGTTGCGGCCGCGCTGTTCACGATCGGCGTGTTCGGCATTTTCGTGAACCGCAAGAATGTGATCATTCTGCTGATGTCGATCGAATTGGTGCTGCTCGCGGTGAACATCAATCTGGTCGCGTTCTCGACGCATCTTGGCAATATCGAGGGGCAGGTTTTCGCGATGCTGGTGCTCACAGTGGCTGCCGCGGAAGCCGCGGTCGGCCTTGCCATTCTTGTCACCTATTTCCGCAACCGCGGCACCATCGCGGTTGAAGATCTCAACCTGATGAAGGGCTGATCCGGCCATGGCCATCGAACCCATCATCGTGTTGGCGCCGCTGTTTGCTGCAGCGATTGCTGGGCTTTTGCAGCGCTTCATCGGCGACAAGGTTGCGATGACGATCACCACAGGCCTGACGGGGCTTGCGGCGCTGTTGTCTGCCTATGTGTTCATTGACCTCGTCTGGGGGGCGGGCGAAGCGCGCCTGATCGAACTGTTCGCGTTCATTCATGCCGGCGCCTTTGAAAGCACCTGGTCGATCCGCATCGATACGCTGTCGGCGATCATGCTGGTGGTGGTGACCAGCGTGTCGTTCCTCGTGCACCTCTATAGCTGGGGCTATATGGCGCAAGATCGGCATCGCGCGCGCTTCTTCAGCTATCTCAGCTTTTTCACCTTTTCGATGCTGACGCTGGTGACCGCG
>JBIKVO010000048.1:0-12647 GCA_044356795.1 Caulobacterales bacterium | reverse complement strand
AAACGACCGCGTTGCGGGAAACCCCGATCACATCGGCGATATCGGGCGTGATGACGCCGGCGGGGGCGCCAAGCGGTGAAGGGACGGGAAGCGCCGCCGCAAGCCGCGCGATCTCGGGGTGGAGCGGCGCGAGTGCATGGACAGCGCCCCAGCCGCCCGCCGCGGCGTCGACATGCAACGCTTTGTGCCCTGCAGCGCAGACGGACCGCGGGGCCGCCGCGAGCGTGCCGGCGCCGATCAGCCAAGCGGTGGCGAAATCGCACAGCTCCAACCAGCCGGCGGCGGCGGCCGAGACGCGCGGCGCACAGCGCGCGCATCGCAAGATCTTCGACCAGTACCACTCCGCCGAATACGACCCGCCGCACGCCGCAAGCGCAGGCGCGCCGATGCGCGCCAGCGCATCCGTGATCTCCTCGGCCTCGGCGCCGGCGCTGTGGTCCCGCCATAGCCACGCCTGGGCATCGAGATCGGCGGCGAATGCCGGATCGGCGGCGAGCGCGCGGGCGTCCCGGGTGACTGGTAGCGGCGTGGAAGCGGTGGCCGCGACACCGAGGCCGCGGATGTCGAGCGCACCATGCGTCGCATCACGGGCGCTGTCGACCGCGGCCCGCGCGGCGGCGATCATCGCGATCGGATAGTCCCCAGGGGCCTGGCGGCTCACCAAAGGATTGTTGGGATCCTCGAGGACGCCTTCCCGTCCGGAGCGCAGCGGCGCATCACCCGCGCCGAGCGCCTCCCCGGTCCGCGTGTCCGCGACGAGGCAGCGTACGCGCGACGTCCCGATATCGAACCCAAGACTTGCCTTACGCATGGCGCCACTCACGCCGCCAGGACGACGAAGCCCGCGCCTTCGAGCGCGGGGATCGAGAAGCGCACGCGCCCTTCGTCCTGCGTGAAGGGCAAGGACGTCCGATCGAGGCCGAGAAGGACCTGCGTGACCGCTTTTGTGGTTGCGACGTCGACGGCGATATCTGTGAGCCGCGGCAGGTCTTCGATCACTTCGATGGGGCCAAGTGCTGTGGACCCGCGCAGTTCCCGCGGCGCATAGACGATCTGCAGGAGATCATGCTCTGGCCCGCGACGCAGCGTGACGGTGGCGCCGCGGGGCGCAGAGGTCTTGAGCGTGCGCATTCCGATCGCGTCGTCGATGATCGCCGCCACATAATCACGCAGCGCGGCGTGACCCATCTCGCGATAGTGGGTGAAGATCGGGTGCGCGATCCAATAGACGCCGCCCTTCTCCACCGCACCGACAAAGGGCGACGGGTCCGGTCGAGGCGGTGTGGCGATGTGGCCATTGAAGCGGCGCGCCGATCGATCGAAGTACGGCTCGTGGAGCTGCGCCAGAACACGCCCGTCACGCACCGACGCACGCCACGAGCGTGACCACACCAGCAAAGGTCCGTGCGCGTAATCGGGCGAGAACCCCGTGACCGGCGCGACATAGGTATGGTTGAGCGGGCTTGGGCCTTCAAACGTGGCGCCGGGATCGAGCGCGAAGGCCGTCCCCGCCAGATCAAGCCCGCTTTCAGCTGACAGGACGACCCGGCCGCCGTGCGCGCAGTATGCCGCAAGCCGGGCGGCGAGATCGGGCGAAAGCCTGATCTTGTCCGGGAGAACGAGCGCCTTGTAGGCCGCAAAGTCCGTGTGCAAATCGACGACGTCAAACAAAAATCCCGCCTGCTGAAGAACGCGCACGGCGCCCTCGTCTTCAGCGATGTGGCGCGCATCGCGACTGACGGCGCCGGGATCGCGCACCGCGATCGAGGACAGCAGGCCGACATCGGCGACGGGGCGCGTGCCGGCGAGCGGGGCTTCGCGCTGTCGCACACGGGCGTAGCTCGCGCCGATCATGCGATAGACGTCGGCATCGAGTTCGCCCGCGGGGTCGAGCTGGTCTCCGACACAGACGCGCGCGCCGTGCGCCTGCATGGTCGCAAGCTCGGCCTCCAACGCATTCGGATGCTTGATCGCGCCCAGTTCGCCCCAGACGAAATGGAACCGCACCGTCACGCCCATGAAGTCGCGCGCCATCGGATCGACATAGCGCGCCGAGAGCGGAAAATGGTCATAGCCCCAGCCGCCGGTGGGGACGGCCTCGATCTCGACATGGGAAAAGGCGTCGTAGAGCTGACGGTCCCCGCGCGGCACGAGGCTCGTATTGTGGAACACGGACCATTCGGGCCGAACGTCGCGCACCGCCGCGGTGGAGCAGGCGATCCAGTCGTCGAACACGGCCTTGGCCTGGATCTGGCGATGCGCCGGATCACGCCAATCAAGGCCCGTTTCGTCCATCGCGTCTCGACAGACATGACAACAGCACTCGTGGCGGCGGATGATGTCGAGCCAAATGCCTTCGCTCGACGGAAACCGGCGCGCCATCTCGCGGATCTGGTCGAGCACAGCGAAGCGATAGTCCGACGCCAGGCATAGATACGACCAGAACGGATCCAGGTTGCGCCCCAGCATCATGTGGAACGTGCCGTCCGGGAGAATCCGCCGCCATCCCGGATTGCGCTTCGCCATGCGCTCGTCCCAGCCGACTGACAGGTACGTCGTCGTCCGGATGCCAGCCGACGCGCACGCATCGACCTGCGCCTTAAGGAGATCGAAGCCCAGATTGGGATGACGCATCCCGACATCCGTATCGTAATAGGACCAGCCGTGGTGGCACTTCCCGAACAGAACCACGGAATCGACGTGCGCATCGCTCAGCGTGCGCGTGAACGCCGCCGGATCGAACCGGACCCCGATGTCGGGAACATGTTCGGACGTGTGGAAATCCAGATGAATCTGCCGACGCGGCACTTCAAACGCCATGACCGCCGCTCCGCTCAGCCCCAAAAGGTCGGCGCGGGCGGCGCTACACGCCCGGCCGTATAGACGAGACCGTCTGCCCAATCTTCGGCCTGCAGCAGCGGGCCATCGAGATCCACAACTGCGCAGCGCTGCGCGATGATCATGGCCGGCGCCATCGACAGGGACGACCCCGCCATGCACCCCACCATCAGCGCAAACCCCTGCTCTTGAGCAATGTCTGCAAGGCGCAGGGCCGTGGTGAGGCCGCCGGTTTTGTCGAGCTTGATATTCACGATATCGAAGCGGCCACGCGCGCGATCAAGATCACGTTCGTCGCCGATCAATTCATCCGCGGCCAGCGCGATCGGGCAGCGATAACCGTCGAGCGCAGCTTCAGCGCCGACGGGAATGGGTTGTTCGAGCACCGCGACGCCGAGATCGGCAAGAGGGCCCGCATACGCCTTGAGATCGTCGGGAGACCATGCCTGATTGGGATCGACGACGAGACGCGCCTGCGGCGCGCCGCGGCGGACCGCTGCGATCGCCGGACGCGGATCACCCTGGCCGACTTTCACCTTGAGCCATGAGAAAGCGCGCAGCTCGTCGGCCTTGCGCTCGTAGCCGTCGAGATCGCGGATGCCAATCGTATAGCAGGTGTCGACAGCAGAGAACGTCGCGAGCCCGGCGCGCGCCCAAGCCGGCGCGCCGCTCGCCTTCGCCTCCAGATCCCACAAGGCGCAATCGACCGCGCAGCGTGCGCCCCCAGGCGGCAAAAGCCCGAGCAGATCCTCGCGCGTGGCGCCGGCCTCGATGGCTGGAAGCACGGGCGCGAGCGCGGCCCGCATGGTTTCCCGCGTTTCGCCAGCATAGGGAATGCCGCAGGCTTCACCCCGACCGCGGCGGCCAGCCTCATCCTCGATCTCGACGATGATCACGCGCTGCTGCGTGGAGACGCCGCGCGAGATCGCGAAGGGCTCCTTCATCGGCCATGCGCGATCCGTGATGGCGATGCGCCGGGTCATGACACGGCGCGGATCGCTGCGACGACGCGATCCATTCCAAACCGAAGCGGATCGAATGCGGGAAGCCCCGTCTCGTCCTCGGCGCGGGCCGCGGCTGCGTGCGCCTCGGCATCAGCAAGGCCGAACGTGTTCAGCGCGACCGCGATGACGCGCGCCTCGGCATTGGTGACGCGCGCGCAGGACTCGTTGAGCGCGATGGCGTCGCGCAATGTCGGCAGCAGCGCCCAGGGGCACATGTCGATGTGAGTGCGCTTGGGATCGTGGCACAAGATCAGCGCGTCCGGCTGCGAGCCATGGATCAGCCCGAGCGTGACGCCCGCATAGGCGGGATGATGCAGCGCGCCCTGCCCCTCAATGACGTCCCAGTGATCGGCAGCGGCGTCTGGCGAAAGGGTCTCAGCGGCGCCCGCGACGAAATCGGAAACGACGGCGTCGATCGTGACGCCCTCACCGGCGATCATGATGCCGGTTTGTCCGGTGGCGCGAAACGATGCCGGAATGCCCGCCGCCGCCAATGCCCGCGTGACCGAAAGAGCGGTGTATTTTTTCCCCAGCGCGCAGTCCGTGCCGACCGTCAAGAGACGCTTGCCCGTGCGTTTGCGCCCCGTGCCGATCGGGAATGTGCGGTCAGCGTGGCGCACATCGTGAAGCGCCCGCCCTTGCGCGCGCGCCGCCGCCGCAATCTCGGGAACGCTGCCAAGGCGCGTATGCAGACCGTTGACGATGTCGAGACCCGACTGCAGCGCCTCGATCAGATACGGCGTCCAGGCTGGCGGCATCTGCCCGCCAGGCGACGCCACGCCGATCAGAAGCGACCGCGCGCCCGCCGCCGCCGCGGCCCGCGGCGACATTTCGGTAAGCTCAAGATCAACGGCGCAGCTTGGCATCCGCCACTGCCCCACCGTCTCGTCTGGAAGCCAATCGCGAACGCCGAAGGCGGTCTTGGCGAACGCGCGGTTCTGCACATCGCCCAGGAAGATCAGATATGGCTTGCAGATCGGCAACGCCGTTACCGGCTGACCGGAAGGGCGCCGCAAAGCAACAGACATGAGCGGCTCCCGCGCGGTTCGCCTTAGAAGGTCTTGCGAACTTCGAACGTCACGATCTTCGGCGTGCTGAGCGACTGGCGCACCGTTCCCGTGAAGCTGTTGAAGTCCAGACCCGTGCGATACACCTCGTCATTGAGATTGGCGCCACGGAGCGCGAACGTCAGGCCATGGGCGTCGTTCTGGACGGACAAGGCGGCGTTGACGAGCGTCGTTTCCCCAACGAACGCCTCGCGATCCGTGCCGTCGGCGTCGGTCACCCGATAAGACGACCGCCGTTGAAGGTCACCGCTGAACGTCGCGCTCCAATCGCCTGCCAGCGGCTGGGTATAGATCGCCGAGATCGTCGCGCTGTATTTGGGCGAGAACGGCAACGGCGCGCCGGTGAGATTGACGATCCTCAGGCCCGATGTCGTATTGATCGGGGCGTTGCGATAGTCGTTATACTCGGACTTCTGGTAGCCATAGGTCGCCGCCAATGTCAGCCGGTCCGTCGCTCGCCAGCGGCCCTCGAGTTCGCCGCCCGTCACCGTCGCGCTGGTATTGAGCGTCTGCGTCGTTTGGCTCGTTGGCGTGACCACGAAGATCGAACGCTGGAAGTCCTGATAGTCGAGCTTGAAAACGGCCGCGTTGAGGGACAGGCGCCCGTCAAGCAGGTCAGTCTTTACGCCCGCCTCATAGTTCGTCACCGTTTCCGGCGCAAACTTCTGCGACGCGGCATAGGCTGCAAGGTTTGATGGCGTGGTGCTGATCGGGGCGAGATTGTAGCCGCCGCTGCGGAAGCCCTTGGCGCCGGTGGCGTAGAACATCAAATCGCGCGTCGGCGAATATTTCACGCTGAGTGTCGGCGAAACGTTGTCGTCCTCAGCGTCGGGCAGCTTGATCGTCGGCACGGCGAAGGCTGTGCCCAACAGCGGCCCCAGGGTGATCAGCGGCCCGGAGAGGACCTTGCCCTGCGACGCGCTGATGGTTTCTCTCGTGTAACGCAGACCAGCCGTGGCTTCCCATTCGGGCGTCGGCTTCCACGTCGCCGAGCCGAAAAAGGCAAGGCTGTCGATTTCATTGGTGTCGAACGTCTCTTGGCCGCCGACTTCCGAGGTCGTGATCGGCACGCCGGTCAATGAGCGCAGCGTCGGGCTTGCCGCCAGACGCCCGATGGTGACGGCGCCGCCGGGCCCGCCTGTATAGAGGGCGGGCGCGAGGCCGGCGAGCGCGGGGACGAACGCGATCAGGAAGTCCGGGCCAATGCGGTTGAAGTCCCGCGACGTGCGCTCGTCCTTGAAATAGTAGGCCCCGGCAAGCCAGGAGAACGCGCCGCCATCGTCATAGGCGAGACGGAACTCCTGCGAGAATTGTTTATAGTCGACAGGCTGTGTCCCGGTGAGGATGTCATAGGTCGAGCCGTCGCCGTCGCGCGTGTACAAGAAATCAATCTGGCGCGCTGCGGTGATCGAGGTCAGCGTGTAGGGACCGGGCGTCCACTCCGCACGAAGGAAGCCGCTCGTATTCGTGCGTTCCATTGTATTGAGAATGTTCAGGCCCGGCAGCACGCGATCGAACCCATTGCGGTCGGCCGCGCCGACGCCATAGATCGATCCGGCGCCGCCGAAGTCGCGGACGGCATCGCTGAAGCCCGTGGCGACATCATCGTACCCACGATCGACGCTCGCGAGAATTCGCACCTCGTCGGACGGCGTAAACAGCAACTGGCCGAGAACGAGATAGCCGTCCTCAGCGGTCAGATCGCCGCGGCCGCGGATGGCGTCAAAGGCGTCGCGGGTTTTATAGCCCGCAGAGAGCTTGCCCGCGACGAGCCCGTCCGCGATCGGGCCCGTGATGGCGGCGCCTGCCTGGCGCAGATTGTAATCGCCGACCTTGCCAAAGACGGTCGCCCCGAAATCGTCTGACGGCGCGCGCGTGACCGTGTTGATCGCGCCGGAGATCGAGTTTCGGCCAAACAATGTCCCTTGCGGACCACGCAGGACTTCGACCCGGTCAATGTCGACGAGGAGGCCGTTGTAGCCAGACGAGTCTCCGACAAAAACGTCGTCGACATAGATCCCCGCCCGGCCCGGCACGCCGCGGATGGTTACGTTCGTGCGGCCGGAAATATTCGAGTTCTCGAAAATCGCGACGTTCGGCGTGGAAAAGGCGAGATCAATGAAGTTCGTGATGCCCTGGCGCTCGATCTCGGCGGCGTCAACGACCGACACCGATTGCGGCACGTCGAGCAGGCGTTCGGCCTTGCGGCGCGCCGTGACGATGATTTCCCCCTCGTCGGCTTCGGCAGACGGCGTCGAGGCCGGTTGTTCCTGAGCCAACGCGGGCGCGCCGGCAGACAGCAAAAGCGCCGCAGAGGCCGTCCACCAGAGTTTCTTGCTCGACATTCACTCCCCCGTTTTTTTTGGTTCAAACCGCCGGCATGGCCGCCTCACCTTCGCGGCAGAGCGCGCAGGTGACAAGAATTTTTTTCTAATCAGAAAATTTTTCTCTGCATGTGGCGCGAATGTCACGCCAGCAAGACAGCCCGGCAAGACAGCCCGGCCTGCGGGCCGGCGGCGTTTGGATGCCTTCAGGCGACAAACGTCGCCTGCGCGACCACGAGCCCGACGGCAAGGGCGCCCCCTCCGGCCGCGAGCGCGAGCGCGTGCATGCGCCGCCACCAGAACGCCACGCCCTTCCCCGGGATACGCCAGATCAGCACGGCGCCAGCCACCCAGGCCGCGCCTGCCACGGCCAAGAGCGATCCGAGGACGCGATAGGGCGCAAACGCAGAATCACCGGCAAGGACGAGATTGAACGGCGCCGGCGCGCCATCTGGCCAAAAGCCGAAGAACGCGAATGGAAGCGCCACGACCCCAACGGCTCCCGCAAGCGCAAGCGGGCGCCACACGGGCGTAGGCGGCCAGGCCAAAGCCAACACGCCGCTGAGGGCCCCCAGCGCGCCGATCGCCAGGAGCAGGCCGAGGGTCGCCGGCGCCGCGACGCCCCGGACCGGCATGTAGACGGCATCCGTGTATCCAAACGTCATGTCGCGAACAGCGCCGTCAGGCCCGCGCCGGAAGACGACGAGGTTTGCGTATCCGGGGCCACGGTCGCCTGACGCGTCGCGCCAGAATGTGTCTGGCGCGATCAGGCGATACCCGCCACGGTGATTGATGCGCAATCCCTCGCCATCCTGCGCCACGGTCGTCACCGCGCCGCGCAACGCGACGTCCAGGAGATAGGTCGGCATCGATTGGGGGCGCCGCTCGCTGCGATAGGCGCCGAAATAGGCGGCCAGGTCCTCTCCAGGCGGCGCCGATGCGAGCGGCGCGGGCGGCTGCAAGTCGCCATAGAGCGTGCGCAGCGCAATGGCGCGGATCGAGAACAGGCCTGGCGGCGGCTTTGCGTCGGGGCTGGGACGCAGCCGCGCGGACGGCTGGCCCAAGATCTGTCCCAGGATCTCCTCGGCCGCAGGCGCGCCGCCCTCGGCCGTGACGGAGACGAAGACGCCAAGCTTTTTGTCTGGAGCGAGCGTCAGATAGCTGATCCGCCCGAGCGAGCGGCCGCCATGTTCAACAAGCCGAACGCCATTCCACAGATTGAGCATGAACGCTGCGCCATAGGCCTGCGCCAGCGGCGCCGTCTCGGCAAAGGGCGCAGCGACGAGCGCGCGCCCCTGGCTATCAAGCACCGCATCGGACTTCGCGGCGGCGTCGCCAAGGAGCGCGAGCATGTAGCGGGCCATGTCTTCGCCGGTCGCGGCGACGCCGCCTGCGCCATGGGCGATGACGGGATTATCGACGATGTCGTCCGGCAACGCGACACGCGCACCGCTCGGATAGAAGGCGGCGGTCTGCGTCCAATGATCGATACCCGAAACCGGACGCCAGCCCGTGCGCGCCATGCCCGCCGGCGCCCAGACATGGGTCGTCAGGGCTTGATCCAGCGTTTCGCCCGTCACGTCGGCGATGATCGCACCGGCGACGGCGAGGCCGTAGTTCGAGTAGACCGACCCTGCCCGCACCGGCCGAAGATAGCCCGGGAAGGCGCGGCCGATATCGGCCGGCGTGGCGCGTGCGCCCGTGTCCTTCACCATCGGCAGGCTGGCGTCTGCAAAGCCGGCTTGGTGGGTCAGGAGATCGCCAATTGTCACCTCGGCGCCGCGATTTCGCGGCAGAGTGAAGCTGCGCAGATAGGTGTTGGCCGGATCATCGATCGCGGCGATCTTGCCGGCCCGAATGAGCTGGGCGATCCGGACCCCGACGAACGTCTTCGTGATCGACGCCACCATGAAGCGGCTCGTCGCGGGATCGACCGGGCGGGTCCCCGCCACGTCCTCGCTCCCATACCCCTTCAAAAGCGCCACGCGTCCGTGATCGACAATGGCGACGACTGCGCCAATCCGGGCAAATGCGCCGCCCTCGGCGAACGCGGCGTCGAACGCCGCCTCGAGGCGCGCAACCTCATCCTTCGACAATGGCTCGCTCGCGGACGCAGCGGACGCGGTGACGGGCGCCGGCGGGGCCGCCGCAGCGGACACGTGCGCAGCGAGCACAAAGAAGAGGGCAGCGGCGGTGCGGGCGGCTGAGCGCAGAATCATCGGACACGGGCCTCGAAAGTCCACGGCAACGGGCCGCCGTGGGCGGTTGGATCAAGCGGCCAGACGGGGCGTTGCAGGCGGCGATAGGGAAGCAGCGCGAAAGTGTCGGCGAGAACGCCCGGTCCGCGCGCGGGAAGGATCGTCCCGGCGACGGGGCGGAAGGACGTTTCGAAATGCCCGCTGGACTTCACCACCACCGCATGCATGCGCGCAAGATCGACGCCGAACATTGTGAAGGCCTCGGCGGCGAAACACTGCGTGCGGCGCTCGCAGAGAATGAGCGTAAGACCATCGGCGTCGACCCGCACCGCGCGTCCAACCGGCCAGCGCCCGCCGCCGAACGGCAATGCAAGATCCTCAACGATCTTGACGACCGCAATGTCGAGATCCAGCGGGCGCCCCGAGAGGCCGCACACTTTCCCGCCCACGCGCAGCGGCATCCGCGCACCCTCTCCCGCCGCAACGCACAACGAGACGGCGACCGGATCCCAGATGAGCGCGGCTGCGATCGGCGCAATACCCGCGGCGCGCAAGGCGTCGATCACATAGGTCGCGTCCGATGGCGCGCCGCCGCCCGGATTGTCGGCGGAATCCGCCACGACCACCGGGCGCACCGCGCCAGCGACCGCCCCTGCAAGATCGGCAAGACCGGGCCCGCGATCCTGGACCTCGGCGCGAAGGGCGATGAGCCGCGCGCCGATTTCGGCGGCCAAGCCCCGCGCGAGATCCTGATCGTCATTCGTCGTCACCCACACCCGCGCGCCGACGTCCTCGTGATCGCCCCAGGGGAACCCATGCGCAATCGAGATGTCGACCAGGCGCGGGTCCGCGCGCACCCGCGCGGCGATGTCATCGACCAGCGCACGCATGGCCGGACGTTGCGTCTTGAACGTACCGAGCGTCGCGCAGTCAAAGGCGGCGACCGTCGGACGCAACGCGCCCCGCGCCACCGCAAGCGCGGCGTCCACAAGCGAATCGGCAACATCGAAGATATCGTCGTGCGGATATTCTTTGTAGGCAAACACCACATCGGCGTCGGCAAGGACCGACTGCGTCAAATGACAGTGCGGATCATACAGGGCCGCGACCACGGTCGCGTCGCCGACGACCTCGCGCACCCGTCGCAGGAGGTCACTCTCGCAATGCGGAACGCCCTCGGCAGCGGTGGCGCCATGCAGCCCGAGGATGACGACATCGACGCGTCCTGCGGCGGCGACGTCCGCCAAAAGCTCATCGCGCAGCGCCACATAGTCGCCGTGCGCGATGGGTCCGCCCGGTTGGGCGCCGGCGCAAAGCCCCTGTACGACCTCGATTTCTCCCGCGGTCTGCAGTGCGTATGCGCGGCGTAACGGCGCAACAATCAATGGAATATCGTCGCCGGGCGCGAGTGCGCCAGCCTTGATCAGCCATAAGCTTTCAAACGACGACCGGTTCAACGGGATCGGCGAGAACGCGTTGACTTCCGCCCCCAAGGCGCCGACGAAGACGCGAAGCCTGCTCATGGGGTCGGCGCTCCTGGCGCTGCGAGCGCGGAAAGCGACGCCAGGAACGGCGCGATCGCCGTCGCGGTCCACTGGGCGCGCTCGATCGGGAACAGATGTCCCGCGCCCGGCTCGGCACGCAGGAGCTTCGCCGTGTCGGACAGTCGCGTATAGGCGGTCGGCCATTCGCCGCGCAGGGCGCGCCAGTTTGCGCGTTCGCGTTGCGTCAGGCCAGGCGGTGGGGGTGGCGGGTCGGTTTCCGTCTGCACGATCGCGAGGATGGGAACCGAGCCCAGCGCGCCGGCCTGCGACACGAGATCGAACCTGCGTTCGCACGCGGCCTGTCCGGCGCGGGCGCCCGCCGCCAGGGTCATCGGCCGCGATTCCTGATCGACGAGCACAGACCACGCGGGCCCGATCGCCGCCGCCTGCGTCTGTGCGCCGGGGCCGTGCATCGGATTGAGCGCGGGAACCAGGCCCAATCCAAAGGCGGTCGCCGCAATGAGAATGTCCGAGCGCGGCGCGCATCCATAGAGGCTTTGCTGCTCCTCAAACCACTGCGGCGGCGTCGGATCGAGCACGACGAGCCCGGCGACGTCATCGGGAAAGGCTTGCGCAAAATTGGCAGCGTAAAGACCGCCCATCGAATGACCGATCAGCACGAGTGGCCCCGCCTCACCTGCGCCCCGCACCGCCATGCGAATTTCGCGCACGATCGTGGAGACCGATCGGTCTTGCGGCGCGGCGTCTGCGAACCCCGTCCCCGCACGATCGACCAGACAGGCGCGGACATTCGGGCCAAGCGCTGTTCGCAGCGGCGCCATGAAGCCGCCCGCCCCATACCCGCCCGAGATGAGAACGAGCGTCGGCCCGCGCTTTTCCCCATCGCAGGTCACGAAGGCGCGCGCGCCGCCGACGTCCACCAGAACGCCCGCAGCCGGGCGCTGCCGCGCCATCTCGCCCGCGCGCAGCGCCATGGCGCCTGCGCCGATGATCATTGCGCCGGCCGCCGTCCCGGCGAGCAGGGCGCCTGCGCGGCCGGCGAGCCGCGCGATCCCGCGGCTCCGCGCAGAAAGCGCCCACAATCCAGCGGCGAGCGTCGCTGCGACGGCGATACATGCCCAAGGCCCCCATGCCTCCGCGAGAAAACTCATGCACATTCTCCAGGGCGCTTGGGAAACAGGCGCCCGCGAAAAACCAGGAACGCGCGACCGTCGGCGTCCGTAACGAACCTTTGGTGCGCCGGCGCCCGCGACCCCGGCATGGCGGCCAGATAGAGCTCGCCGCTCGCATCGCCCGCCACCGGAGACAATGGCGCGGAGAAACTCGGGACCAGATCGCCATTCGCATAGGGCGCGGCGAAATCGGCCCGCAGCCCATCCCCGTCACGCGTGACGCAAACCTCGTAGCCGCCCGCCGTGTAGCGCCCACAGCGTGCGATGTCCTCGGCGCGCAATGTCGGGCGCGCCTCACCCAAAGGCGCGGCTTGCGGGAAGTCCATGCGATAGCCGGCGGCGCGCGCAACCTGATGTGCGAGCCACCGCGCGTCGCCGCCATTGCACAACACCACGATCGCCTGCCCCCGCTCGGGCGCTGCGCGAATGAAGGAGAACTGGCCGGGTGTGGCCCCGTCATGCCCGATCAGGGCGCCGGCGATGTCGAACTGCTGCAGGCCAAGCCCCCAGGCGGCGGCGAAGCTCGGCGTCGGCCCCGC
>JBIKVO010000362.1:0-3582 GCA_044356795.1 Caulobacterales bacterium | reverse complement strand
GCTCGAACACTGCGCACCGCGACGATACCCGCAATCTTAAGCGGCCGGCGTTTAGCGAACTGAACGCGCGACTGAACGCGCGACTGAACGCGCGACCTCGGCAGGCGGCGGCCCCCGCCACACCGTGCGCAAGCCCAGATGTTCGGTTGAAAACGTCTCGTCTCCAGGCTGGCGCGCAGCGGGACGGTAGCGATGGCAAAACGCATCGGAACACAGAAACGATCCGCCTTTGATTACCCGCAGCCCCTGGGCGGCGCCTTGCGCACCCCAAGCCGTCGTCGTCCACTCCCACACATTTCCGGCCATGTCATAGAGCCCGAACCCATTGGCGGGAAAGCAGCCGACCGGCGCGCGTCCGGCATAGCCATCCGCAGCGTTGTCCTCGAACGGAAACAGCCCTTGATGATGGTTGGCCGCAATCTTTCCGCCAGGACGAACATCATCGCCCCACACATAGCGCGCGCCCTCAAGGCCACCGCGCGCAGCCATTTCCCACTCGGCTTCGCTCGGCAGTTCGTGGCCGCGCCAGCGCGCATAAGCGAGCGCATCAGCGTAGGCAAGCTGGACGACAGGGTCGTTGGGACGCTCCGTGATCGATGTGCCGGCGCCGCCCGGCTGGCGCCAGTTGGCGTGCCTATCAAGCCGCCACCAGGGGCTCGTGCCGGACCAGTCGCGCACAGTCACACCGGGTGCAAAGACGCCGCCGCCGCCGCGGCTTTGATCGCCGCTCGGATCGACCTGTTCTGCAAGCGTGACATAGCCAGTCGCCGCGACAAAGGCTGCGAACTCGCGGTTGGTTACCTCGTGCACGGCGATCCAAAACCCATCGACCGCAACCTGTCGTTCCGGCCGTTCTTCCGGCAAGGCTGCATCCGCGCCCATCGTGACAAGGCCGCCTGGAATCCACACCATGCCGGCGCGCGGATCGGCGGGTACAGGCGCTTCGACAACAAGACAGGCGGTGGCTGTCGGGGCGCTGCGGTCACAGCCGGCGGCAGCAAGCCCAAGTGCTAACAGCGCCAACAAGACGGCGGTCCAAGCCGGGGGCCAGGTTGGCAAGCTGCGTTGGCGCGCCTGAGACATGCGCCTCATCCGGCCCGCCGCCGACGGAATGCGACAAAGCCGGCGCCGGCGAGTGCGACAAGCCCCGCTGCAATGCCCATCAGCCACGGACCATAGGCGTGCATTGCCGCATCCCAGCCGCGCCGCCCAATTTCGGCGGACGAGTCAAATCCGTCCGGAGCAGCGATCACCCCCTCGCGCGCCATGTATGCCTCATACGCAGCCATCATGTCGGCGAACAAAGCAGGTTGCGCCGTTGACAGATCGCGCGTCTCGCCTGGATCCGACACAACATCATACAGCCGCCAGACGCCGTCGCCATAGGGCTTAAGGCTGCGGGTCAGCTTGTAGGGACCACGCAGTAAAGCGGCTTGACCGGACATTTCCATGCCAATGACGTCATGCGCGTCGCGCACATCAGCAGCCGCGCCGCTGAGCACAGGCCACAGCGAGCGCCCCGTCAGCGGCAAAACGCCGGCCAAGGGATCCACTTTGGCGGCTGCCAGAACCGTTGGTGCGATGTCAGTCACATAGGTCATCGATTGACTGAGCGCGCCCGGCATCACGCCCGGCCCCGACACGATGAGCGGAACGCGAATACCGCCTTCGGCCGCGTGAAACTTGAACAAGGACAGCGGCGAGGCGGAAGCTGCGGCCCACTCAGGCCCCGTCGCCGTGTAGGTGCGTCGTTCGCCCAAGCGCGCCAGATCGCGCGAATAGCCCTGCATCCAAAGCCATTGGTCAAATCCTGCGCGCGCCGATGGGTCGTTGTACTCGGGCCCGTTGTCGGACAAGACAATCACCAATGTGTCGGACAAACGCCCTTTGGCCTCAAGGTCCGACAACAAGCGGCCCAGATGATGGTCCGCGGCCTCCAACATGCCGGCAGCGACTTTTCGGCTTTCAATGCTCAGCGCCCGCTCTGCTGGCGCCAAAAGCTCCCAGGATCGCAGCGACGGATGCATGGGCGCAAGCGGCGCGTCGGCAGGCACAAGTCCAAGACGAATAGCCGCCTCATGCCTTTGGCGGCGTACAATGTCCCAGCCCGCGTCATAGACGCCCTGGTACCGCTCAACAAAACTGCGCGGCGCCTGAAGCGGGATATGGTTGGCCTGCAGCGCCAGGACCGCGAAGAATGGCCGCGTTGGGTCGCCGCTATCGATATAGCCGGCCAAAGTGTCGGACAAAAATGCCGACGAGTAGAAATCGTCGGGCAATGTGTCGACGGGCTCGCCGTCGCGCCACCACTCCGCGCGACGATAGTGCGGCAGGTACGCGCGATGCTCCCAATTATCGGCGCCGGAGGAATCCAAAATAAAGCTGCGATCGAAACCGCGATGAACAGGCAGACTGTCGACGGTGCGGCCAAGGTGCCATTTGCCGGCAATATATGCGGCATAACCGGCAGGACGCAGATGTTCAGCAATCGTTGCAACCGATCGGTTAAGGCGGCCCTCATAGCCTGGTTGTTCGCGATAGGCTGGGATCATCAGATGCTCAAGCGTCGGCACACCTGTGCGATGGCTGTCCACGCCCGTCATCAACATCGCCCGCGTGGGCGCGCATGTCGGTGCAACCCGAAACTGGGCAAAGCGCATCCCGCGCCGTGCAAGGCTGTCAATGACAGGCGTGCGGATCTCGCTCCCATAGGCGCCAAGATCGGTAAAGCCGATATCGTCCAGCACCACCAACAGCACATTCGGCGGCCTTTGTACGGGCGCGCTCACCGCGGCAGGCGGTGCGGCGGCCTGGCGCGCTGATACAGCCATTGGCCACCCCAGCAGCACAACCAAAAGCCAGGCAAAAACCGCACGATCAATTCGGCCAGTAAACATAATCATCATTCGGGCTCTCCGGTGCACCGAGCGGCTTGTCGATGCTGACCGGCATTTCCGCAGCCGAGGGCCAAAGCGATGCCGATTGCGTGGCGGCATGGGCGGCAAGAAGGTTCGACAACGCCATCACTTTCGCAGGCTCGCGCGATGCAACATCGTTGCGCTCTTCAGGATCAACCGCGAGATTGAACAACCATGTCCGCGCCGGGCGCGCTGTGCGCTGCAGCTTCCAGCCTTGGTGGATGACCGCCTCGTAATGGCCCGAACGCCAGAACAAGGTCTCGTGCGGCGATCCTTGCGCAGCGCCGGTCAGAAACGGCGTCAAATCCCGCCCATCAACGACCTTATCCTCAGGCAGGCGCGCTCCCGCGATGGCGGCGATGGTCGGTGCGATATCGATATGCTGTGTCAGTCCATCCATCGCGCTGCCAGCCGGAATGACGCCGGGCCAACGGACGAAAGTGGGCGCGCGAATGCCGCCGCCGAAGAAGGTCGCTTTCCAGCCGCGCCAAGGGCGATTGATCTCCGGCAGGCCAATATAATGCGCACCGCCATTGTCAGTCGTGAAAATCACGACGGTATTTTGCGACAAGCCGTTCGCATCCAAGGCATCGAGCACGCCCCCTATGCCGCGATCCAGCGCGCGCAGCATCGCAGCATAAACGCGAAGCGGATGGTCTTCGAT
>JBIKVO010000361.1:0-3584 GCA_044356795.1 Caulobacterales bacterium | reverse complement strand
CGAGTGGCAGATGCGCGCGCGCGTCGTGTTCGGCAAGGGGTATGGTTAACGCAGCGCCGCTGTCGCCCGCCTCCCGCATAGGACCAGAAAGGCCGGCCGCCCCTAATCGCGACGCTTGCGGGCCGCCCTTTCGGCCTCAAAGGTTGCCTCCATTTCGGCGAACGCTTTGCGCTTGGGCCCGAGATATCCAAACAGATAAGCCGCCACTTTGCGCATCTGGATTTCCTCACTGCCCTCGGTGATCCGATACCGGCGATGGTGGCGGTAGATGTGCTCGAACGGTTTGTGGCGCGAATATCCGATGCCGCCATGAACCTGGATCGCCCGATCCGCCGCCTCGCAGCACAACCGGTTCGCCCAGTAATTACACATCGACACCTTGTCCGAGAGGCGCTTTTCAACCTCCGGCTTCGGCATCTGATCCATCTCCCAGGCGGTCTTGAAGATCAGCAGCCGCAGCATCTCGGCCTGCGTCGCCAGCTCGACCAGCGGAAATTGGATCGCCTGGTTCTTGGCCAAAGCCTCGCCGAACGGTTTGCGCAGACGGGCATATCTCACGCTCTCATCGATGCAAAACAGCGCCGCGCCGCAGGACGAGGCCGCCTGACGGATGCGGTTTTCATGGACAAAATGCTGCGCCAGCGAAAGACCGCCGCCTACGGGGCCAAAAATCGCGCTGTCTGGAACCCAAATATCCGTGAACGAAACCCGCGGGTGATCAGTGGGCATATTGAACGTCCATAGATACTCTTCAATCTTCACACCTGGATCGGTGGCCGGAACCAGGAAACAGGTGATCCCAGCGGCGTCGCCATCCTCGCCGGCGGTGCGTGCAAACAGCATGCAGTGGGTGGCGACGTGCATCCCGGTGGTCCACATCTTTTCGCCGTTGATCAGCCAACCGGCCTCACCGTCGCGCACCTGAGGAACCGCGCGGCTTTCCATATGCGTCGCGTCGGAGCCGTGGTCTGGCTCGGTGAGCCCGAAAGTGGCGATGAACCGCCCGGCCAACGCCTCATGGATGAGGTGCTTTTGATCCTCGCGGCCGAAATCCCGCAGCATCAACACGCCAGGCATATTGCCAACGATCGAATGCTCGTTCTGCAGGTCATTGTGCAGGCCGAGGCCTTTGCGGGCGAAATGTTCGCGGATGATCGCCATGCCCAGATTTGTACCGTCTTGGCCGCCATATTCCCTCGGCAGCGCGTAGCGCAGATGGCCAGCGGCATCGGCCCTGCGGCGGGCCTCTCGGAGCAGATCCTCCCATTCCTTGCGCGGCAGGCCGCCTTGATCAAAGTCCGTGCGCGCCCATTCGCGGCGATGATCGAAAAAACGGATGTTATCATCCTTTTGCTCCAAAGGCGTGATCTCGCGGGCGATGAAATCATCAAGCACCACGAGATAATCGGCGATGTCTTTGGGGATGGCGAAATCCATGGGCGTCCTCCGGTGCAAGATAGGCCTGTGACGGCGCCGACCTGCGAGGGCTGTGGCCGGCGCCCGGCCCGCCCCCTGATCGGTAAGGACTATAGACGCACCGGCCGGACGGGCCAGACGGCGCCGCAGCATCCGTGCGCGCCCCGCCAAGCGCCATCAACAAATTTCATTGCCCGCAAAGGTGGCGCAAGTCGCCTGCCTCTCAACCGCAATCACAGACGCGTGATTGATCTACAATGAATAAATTGCTTCTTATTCAATTTTTCCCTTGCCATACTCAGTTGCGCACGCTAAATGGGATCGTGGAAATGACGCGGTCGTCAACTTTGTGGCGGCGGCGCACTGACACCCGGTTTCACCCGCCGCTCGCGGCGCTTGCCACAAAGGAACGTTTCATGATCCGCACTGCTCTGATCGCTGCCGCCATTACCGCCGTTGCCGGCGTCGCCATCGCCAAGACGCCGGTTGTGGTGAAGCTTGAGACCCCGAAGGCCGAACAGACCCGCATCATCGCCAACGGCGCGGTGTTCATGTGTGAAGGCGACACGTGCACCGCCGTGATGACCCGTGCAGTCAACGCCCGCACCTGCGGCGAAGTTGCCGAACAAGTCGGCCGGATCGTTCAATTCTCGGGCGAAGGTCGCTCGGTGACCGGCGCAGACCTCGATCGTTGCAATGCCAAAGCCCCGCAGCTGCCGACCACCACGGAAGCTGGGCGCTGATCTGACTTCACTTCCTGCCCTGGAATACTTGGCCCGGCGATGCGTCGCCGGGCCTTTTTGTTGACCCCGGAATGCAAAACCTCATGGGCGTGTGGCCTAAAGCGGCGCCCCGGCTTTTGGATCGCGGCCGCGGATGGCGACGGGTTTTGGCGGCGCTGCGGCCGCATCCTGCCATTTCTGCCGCGCCGGCCACGGTCCATCACAGGCCCGCAGCGTCAACATCTGGACATAAGCCGCCGGCCGCAGCGACATGCGCGCCGAACCGGTAATCACATCTTCAAACCGCTGCCCCAGCGGCCGCAACCAGCCGTCCGACCCCAGATGCAGCGCAATCACCCCCACCCCGCCGACCGCAGAGGCCCCGCCGGCCTTTTCCGGCAGGCGATGGCGCACGCGCAGAAGCAGCCCCCCATCCTTGGGCGCGGCTTCATAGCGCACGCCGTCCAGCAATGTGGCGGGGCCGTCAGTAAGATGAACGCGGATTCGATCGGCCTCAAACGTAACGCCGCGCCCCTGGGCGCAGCTGCCCTCGCCAACGCCCCACAGCCCCGAGAGCGCGCCCGGCGGCGGCGGCGCACAGGCGCCAGGCGCCAGGACCAAAAGGCTCAAGGCCCACCCGGCCTGCAAAGGGCAGCGTGACAGACGGCGCAGCATCCGCCATGGGATCGCCCATAATCACCAACAAAACCCTACCCGAAACCTGCTCCAGAAGCCCCGCGCCCGAGACCCAAGCATGGCAGACGACACCCCGGCGGCCCCGCAAAGCCTGCAAGACGCCTCCGCCAGCGCCCTGCTGGACGCGATGCTGCACGCTTTTCCGGACGAAAAAATCCGCGTCGACGCCCTGATCGACCATCTCGACGACCGCGGCTACGGCCTGGTGCTCTTGGTGCTGGCGCTGCCGATGTGCGTGCCAAACCTGCCGGGGATTTCCACCGTGTTTGGAATCTTGATGCTGCCGCCCGCGTTGGGACTGATGCTGGGTGCGCGGCGGATGTGGTTGCCCGGCTTTCTGGGCCGGCGCGAGATTGATCGAACGGCCCTTGCCGGCACGGTGCGCGCGGCGGGACCGATGGTGCGGCGATTTGAAACCTGGTTTCGCCCGCGCCTCGCTGGGCTGACAGCGCCGCCCTTCACCGTGTTGCTTGGGGTGCAAGTGCTGATCCTGGCGCTGGTGTTGATTTTGCCAATTCCCGGCGGAAACTGGCCGCCCGGTATTGCTGTGGCCATGACCGGATTAGCGCTGTTGCAGCGCGACGGCTTGTTGGCGCTGGCCAGCTTCGTGATCGCCGCGATTGCGCTGGCGGTCGCGGCGTGGGTGGTGTGGTTCATCGTCACCGAAACGCCGGCGCTGTGGGACGGCGTAATGGCGTGGTTGGGGCTGCGGTAGCCGCGTTTCAGATCAACATTTCTGGCGGGTGAACC